>SLOJ01000223.1 GCA_007132585.1 Bacteroidales bacterium
CCAATACCGTTGAAGGGATGTTCCTGTTATATAACGGGCAGGAAGCGGGACTTAACAAGATGCTCGAGTTCTTCGAAAAAGATGAGATTGACTGGAGTGATTTGAAATACCAGGATTTTTATACGAAGCTTTTTGAACTTAAAGCTACTAACAGGGCTCTTTGGAATGGGCTTGCCGGTGGTACAATGAAACGGGTAAGTACCAGTGATGATAAAAATATCTTTGCCTTTACACGGGAGAAAGATGGAGATAAAGTGTTTGTGGTACTTAATTTATCGGCGCAGGAAAGACTTGTTGAGTTTACAGTTGGTGACTATACTGATAGTTATACTGATTTATTTTCAGAAGATGTACTGGAAGTTGGTCAGGATTTTTCACTGGAGATGATTCCCTGGGGATATAAAGTTTACCATAGATAGATATTAAATGAAAAAAGCTCCTGGATGGAGCTTTTTTCATTTATAACTGCCTCCCCCGGCAGTAAAAAGGGTAATTCATTGCTTGTAACAGCTACGCGTGAAACTTTCAACAAAATCAAGGGTTTTGTCTTTGGCTTCAATAAATCCCATATGACCTGCATTTCTGAGGATAAGGGAATAGGCTGTTTCTGTAAGGGCCATCTGAACCCAAATATTTTCAAAAGGAATACGGCTGTCTTTTTGGCCCGCAATAAACATAACAGGAAAAGGGGCATTAATAAGAACATCCAGTGTGCTGGAACGTTCTTTCATGCCTTGCTGGGCTGCAATTAATGCTTGTGTATCCATTGACGATGCTTCATCAATAAGTACTTGAATTTCACTTTTGTGCATTTCACGGGTTTCGGGAGCAAAAAGATCAGGAATAAAATTTAACAGGAACCGGTTATGGTTACTTCGGATTATCTCTATTGCCCTGTCGCGGGCATCTTTATTTTCATCACTATCGGCAAGAGATGTACTGTGAAATAGGCCTAGCCCCTTGAGTAATCTGGGGTATTTCCTTGCAAAGGCCAGGCTTACATAACCACCCATAGAATGGCCAATAAGAACAGCCTTTTCAATGCCAAGTTCATTAAAAACAGCATTTACAGAATCAGCCATCAGCTCCATTGAATGTACTTCATCAATTATAGAACTTTTGCCATGACCTGGTAAATCAATTAAAATTAACCTGTAATGTTTTGATAACACATCCTTAAAATCATACCATATTTTTAAGGATTCAGTGAATCCATGCAGAAGGATTAAAACATCACCCCGGCCATACTCTTCATAGTTAATTTCTCCATTTTTAAAATTTACATGCATTTTAGTTCTTTTAATAATGTGAATAGTTCAATGAAGGATGAAAATTAATTGATAAAGATACAGTTTTTTTATATGCCAAAGAAAAAAAATACGATTTTATGTATTTTTTATAACTTTACGCATGCAAGTTTAGCTGTTTAGTCTTTAATTTATTGTAAATGAAGAGATAGAGTTAATTGATACAGAGCGAAATAAAATGATATTCCAGCTGCAAAAATTGTCTTTTGGCAGTTATTGTATATTAGCAGACCGGGAAAAGGAATTTTAATAGCTTTACATTTTTAAAAGGTATGAACCCACCAGCCAGAAAAGTTTTAATTGTTGATGATGATCCGGTAAGTCTGAAAGTATTATTACATTTGCTAAAATCTGTTGACTATCAGGTTGAAAGAGCAATGTCTGGGAATGATGCCTGGAAAGTACTTAAGGATTTCTCTCCTGATCTTATCCTGCTCGATATTCTCATGCCCGATATAGATGGTTACGAGTTATGCCGGGAATTAAAGAATAACAGCATGTACAGGCATATTCCCGTTATTTTTATAACATCAGCCAATAAAACTGATGAAATAGTAAAAGGTTTCGATGCCGGTGCCGTTGATTATATAACCAAACCCATAAATAAAGCCGAAATTCTGGCAAGAGTTGGCACCCATCTCGAGCTGAAGCATTCACGCGACCAGATTACCGATACCAACAGAGACCTTTTGCAGGAAGTGGAAAATCGCAGGCAGGCTGAAGAAAAATTTAAAGCATTATCTGAAACAGCTTTTGAAGCAGTATTGTTTTTAAAAGATGGCCTTGTTATTGAAGCCAATAAGGCAGCTTACAATCTTTTTGGACTTCAGGAAAATAAGAATGAATTTCATAAGATTGATACATTTGTTGATCTATCCGGCAAAAAACTTTTGGATAAAATTACCAAACATGCAGATAACGGAATATGGGAACTTGAATTCTACAGAAATGATAAAAGCAGGTTTTATGGCCTTATACAGCACCAGCACTTTCAATACAAAAACGAAATGATTAATGTGCTTGCCATAAGAGATATTACCAAGCAAAAAGAACACGAAAAAGACATCCTGAATGCCATATTGGAAACCCAGGAAAATGAAAGAAAAAGATTTTCAAAAGATCTGCATGACGGATTGGGAGCTTTACTTTCAACCCTTAAAATTTATGTTGGGTTGCTGCAAAAAGAAAATAAAGGATATGACGAGAAACAGGATTTACTTGCTGAAATGAAATCAACCATTAAGCAGGCTATAGATTCTACCCGTAGTATTGCGAATAACCTAATGCCAAGCATTTTAACCGAATATGGCTTTATTCGGGCCCTGAAGTCATTTGCCGATGCCATGAATAAAACCGAATCAGTTAAAATTGAGTTTAGCTATCCTGAAAGGTTACAAAGGCTTGATAATAACACGGAAACCCATATTTACCGAATTGTTCTTGAACTTATTAACAATACCTTGAAGCATGCCGGTGCGGGTAATATTTTCATTAAGGTTTATTCAAAAGACAATCATCTTTTCATCGATTATAAAGATGATGGCAAAGGATTTGACTTTCAGGATGCTTATACAAAAAGGGGTGGAGGCCAGGGGTTGAAAAATATTTTTAGCCGCATAAATTTTTTAAATGGTAAAGGAACATATTTCATGAAGGATGATTTTCTCCATTTCCATATGGAGATACCCGTTCGAAAAGTTTAAATTTTAGCCAGGCAATATATATTTATCGCTACATTTGCAATAGTGTGAAATATTTTATTCAGATGTATAAATAAAAAAACCGGTCATGGACAAAAAGAAACTCAAAATAATGATCGTTGAAGATCAGCATATTTTCAGGAAGGGGCTATTAATGCTTTTAAAGGAAATACCTGGTGTTCAGATATTCGGAGAAGCATCAAACGGGCAGGAATTTCTGGATATGATACAAGATGATCAACCCGACATCGTACTAATGGATATTCAAATGCCGGTTATGAATGGCATAGAAGCCACCAAAAAAGCTATTGAAGATTACCCGACACTTAAAATAGTTGCCATCAGTATGTTTGGTGAAGAGGAGTACCTGGTTAGTATGCTTGAAGCAGGTATTAAGGGTTTCCTTTTAAAAACCGTTGAGGAGTATGAACTTCAAAAAGCCATTGAAATGGTATCTGAAAATAAAAACTATTTTTCAGATGAATTACTGCCGGTGCTAACACATTCGCTTGTAAGCAAAAAAAGTAAATCATCGGGGTCTGAACCCGAGCTAAGAGAAGATCTGACCAAAAGAGAGGTTGAGGTACTTAACCTTATTTGTAAAGGATTTACCATAAAAGAAATTGCCGATCAGTTGTTTATAAGTCAGCGTACCGTTGACGGGCACAAGGCGAATCTTTTCAGAAAAACCGGTGTTGACAGCAGTGTAAAGCTTGTTACATTTGCCATAAGGAACAACCTGTATAAAGTATAAAGGATTTGAGAAATAATTCTTTTCAGCAATCTTTTATAAGTTGGCAGCTTACTTCATTTGAAGATTCTTTTTCACTTTCAAAATCATCAAAATTTTTCAGTGTTGTTTGCATGATCTCGTTCAGGCTTTCCTGGGTGAAGAATCCCTGATGTGCTGTAATCAAAACATTGGGGAATATCATTAGTCGTGATATCTGGTCATCTCTGATGATCTTCTCCGACAGATCTCTGAAAAACAATTTCTCCTCTTCTTCGTATACATCAATGGCCAGGGAACCCAATTGCTCGGTTTTAAGAGCATCAATCACTGCCGAGGTATCGACCAGCTTGCCCCTGCTGGTATTAATAAGCATAGCCCCCTTTTTCATTTTAGATAAGGTTTGTGCATTGATAATATGATGGGTTTCGGGTGTAAGAGGGCAATGCAGACTGAGTATATTGCTTTCACTTAACACATCATCAAGCTCTTTGTATTCAACCCCTAATTTTTTCATATCATCAGAAGGATATTTATCATAGGCAATAATATTAGCTCCTATACCTGATAAAATACGGCAAAAAGCTTGTCCTATCTTACCTGTACCAATAATCCCAACTGTTTTCCCGTGAATAGTGAATCCGTTTAACTTAACAAGAGAGAAGTTCCCATCTCTGACTCTGTTATATGACTTATGGGTTTTTCGGGCCTGCGTCATCATAAGGGCAAGAGCATGTTCTGCAACTGCTTCAGGAGAGTAAGCAGGCACGCGCAAAACTCTGACTCCATATTTTTCCGCAGCCCTCAGTTCAACATTGTTGAAACCGGCACAACGCAGAGCAACCAGCTTTACTCCATTTTCAGAGATCCCTTGCAATACTTCTTTTGTAATTTTATCATTTACAAAAACGCAAACACCGTCAAAGCCTTGTGTGAGATTTACTGTTTGCTCACGCAAGCGTGTTTCAAAAAATTCAAACTCATGCTTATCAGAAGCATTTTCAAATAATTTACGGTCATAGGGTTGTGTTGAGAAAAATGCTATTCTTGCCATATCATTGGTTTTTACAGTATTTTAAAATAATTTAATTAAATGAGCACACAATTCAAACAACCTATGGGCTTAAAAGGTTTATAAAGTATTAAATAGTCAATAATCAATACTATAATTAAAAATGCTGCATTGATATTTCCATTGATGTTGCAGATAAAGTTAGAATGTCTAACTTTAATTAAATTAATACAATATTTCTTTGTAATGTTTACCAAGCTCGATAAAACCAAATATTTACCCGGTGATAAACCAATTATGGCATGGGATGGAAATTGTGGCTTTTGCCATTACTGGGTGTTGCGATGGAAGATGTTTTCAGGAGATAGTGTAATTTATGAACCCTATGTCAAAGTGGCACCAAAATTTCCTGATATCGATCTTCGATATTTTAAACAAGCTGTAAGGCTGATTGATGTGGACGGAAAGATATATTCTGGTCCGGCTGCGGCTTTCAGGTCATTTCGATACGGAAAGAAATATCGCTGGCTTTTGCCACTTTATGAAAAATGTAAAATAGTTGAGTTGATTGCCGATCATACCTATCGTTTCATTTCCAAAAACAGACCATTTATGTATAAACTTGCTGTGGCCATGTGGGGAAAAAACCCGGTTAAACAAAAGCCTTACTGGTTAATTTACCTGGGATCGCTTATTTTTATTTTTGCAGGTATTTCTTTTATTGCATCATAAAAACTTCAAAAACCCGAACTTATAAAACGGGCATGATTCGTTAAACACAAATAAAGATGAAAATTTATCATGCGAATTTCATCTCGTATTAATCAAAATATTTTATAAAGATGAAAGCAAATATGGGAACAGCGGATAAAATTATTCGCGTTTTAATTGCATTGGTAGTTGGAGTACTTATTTATACTGATGTTTTAACAGGCACACTTGCAATTGTATTGGGGGTGCTGGCTATTGTTTTTGTACTTACCAGCCTGGTGAGTTTTTGCCCGCTTTACACATTGTTTGGCCTAAAAACATGTAAAACAAAGGAATAAATATTATTTCAGGGTTTATTTTTCATTTACCCGGGATTCATCTTTATACCAGCCGGCATACTTTATATAGTTTTTGGAAATCCTGTCAAGTAAGTGGCTGGTCAACTCCTGATTTGTACTTTTAATTTTTTTTGCCGGTATTCCTGCATAAACACTCCCGGGTTCGATAACAGTATTTTCAAGTATTACTGACCCTGCGGCAATAATGCTGTTGCTGCCCACAACAGCATTATCCATTATTATGGCATTCATACCCACCAGCACATTGTCTTTAATAGTACAACCATGCACTATGGCATTATGGGCAATTGATACATTATTGCCAATAGTTGTAGGGGCTGTTTCATAGGTACAGTGAATAATAGCGCCATCCTGTATGTTAACTTTATTGCCAATACGGATAAAATGCACATCGCCGCGAACCACAGCGTTAAACCATACACTACATTGATCTCCCATAACTACATCACCAATTACTGTAGCATTTTCTGCCAGATAACAGTTTTTACCAAACTTTGGAGTAAAGCCTCTTATAGATTTTACCAGTGCCATATTTTTCTAAGTTGAATGTTTTGGTAAATATTTTTTAATATTCCAAAATTACAACTGTTCAACATTTCTCAGGCATACTTGTTTAAATTTTCGTTACACCAAAATTATTAAAGCTGGCAGGCTTATGAGAATTCCCCGGTTGCGAAACACTCCTTTCAGTCGTGATGCCCTTTTTCTGGCTTTGAGCAGCCTTTTTGTTGCAGCCCTGGTTTTGGGTAATCTGGTTGGAACTACCAAATTTATTCATTTATTCAGTATTCATTTTCCTGATTGGTTTTTACCCTTTGTACCTGAACTGGTAAGAGACGGAAATGTATATTCAATGATCGTACCGGCAGGATTGATTGCTTTTCCGTTAACTTTTCTTGCCACTGACCTCATAAGTGAACTTTTTGGCCGACGAAAAGCTCAACTGGTTGTTTGGATAGGATTTGGTGTGAATATTTTTATGATTACCATCATGACCATCAATTATTATTTGCCTGATGCCGAAGGGGTAAGTGCAGGATTGCATCTTTTTGATGGTATTTATGGTTATATGGTAGGAAATACTCTGGCAAGTATGACAGCCTACCTTGTTGCGCAGACCATTGATGTTCGTCTCTTCCACTTCTGGAAAAAGAAAACACGTGGTAAGCATCTTTGGTTGCGAAACAATGCATCAACAATGGTCAGTCAGCTTGTTGATTCTACTGCAATTATTTCTATTCTGTATGTTTCAGGAAATCTTGGGGATAGCATTACAGGAATTGGGGCAATGGTGATTTTAATTATCAACAGCTATATTTTTAAATTCTTTGCAGCCTTGTTCGATACACCCCTGATTTACCTGATTGTTGGTTTCCTGAAAAATTTTGATGAAGATTCTTATGATTGATCTGCTTTGGGGTAATCCAGATTGTAATGCAACCCGATACTGTTTTTCCTTTTCATAGCCTGCTTAATAATGATGTAAGCAACATTTATGATATTTCTCAATTCACATAATCGGGTTGTAATAAAGGATTTATTGTAGAGTTGCTCTGTTTCCTGGTATATCAGGTTTAGCCTTTTATAAGCTCTTTCCAGTCTGAGATCACTTCTAACAATGCCAACATAATTACTCAGAATAGCCTGAACTTCTTTAAAGCTTTGGGTAACCAGTACCATTTCTTCATTCACAATTGTGCCTTCATCATTCCAATCAGGTATGTCTCTGTTGATTTCGGATGAATGCAGACTGTAAGCGGCGTGATACGCTGCATTGTTTGCAAAAACTATTGACTCCAGCAATGAGTTGGATGCCATACGATTGGCTCCATGCATCCCCGTGTGTGCACATTCTCCTGCAGCGTAAAGGTTGACAATACTTGAGCATCCGTGTTTATCCGTATGTATTCCTCCGCAGACATAATGGGCTGCAGGGACAACAGGAATCAGATTTCTACTGATATCAATTCCTTTTTGCAGGCACTTCTCAAAAACATTGGGAAAATTTGTCTTAAGCTCACCTGGATCAAGATGTGTACAATCAAGATACACATGATCTTCACCACTTATCTTTAATTCCTGGTCAATAGCCCTGGCAACAATATCTCGCGGGGCAAGCGAACCTCGCTTGTCATATTTGTACATAAACTCTTTACCGTCAGGTGTTTTCAAAACCGCACCAAAACCACGAATGGCTTCTGTTATAAGAAATGATGGCTTTTCAAGAGGGTCGAATAATGATGTTGGATGAAATTGAACAAATTCCATGTCTTTTACCTCTGCTTTGGCTCTGTATGCCATTGCTATACCATCACCGGTGGCAATTACAGGATTAGTAGTAGTAAGATAAGCCATTCCTGCCCCACCTGTGGCCATTAGCGTTTTGCGGGCCAGAAAGGTTTTTACTTTTCCCCTGTCAGGATCATATACATAAGCCCCGAAACACCTTATACCTTTCTTTTGCCGGGTTATTTTTTCACCCAAATGATGTTGGGTGATGATATCAATGGTGAAATGATTCTCCAGTATTTCAATGTTTGGGTGCTTTTTTGCCTGATGGAGCATTGCCCTGATTATTTCCAATCCGGTTTTGTCCTTATGATGAAGCACACGATATTCAGAATGGCCACCTTCGCGCCCCAGGTCATATAATCCTTCTTCATTTTTATCAAAATGGGTTCCCCAGTCAATAAGATCCTGAATGCGGTCTCTGGATTGTGAAACTACCATTTTAACTATCTCTTCTTCTGATAGCTCTCTCCCACAATCCATAGTATCCCTTACGTGTTTCTGAATATCGTCAGGAGGATACATAACCGCGGCAATACCTCCCTGAGCATAACGGGTTGCTGATTCTTCGCATGTTGATTTACTAACAATTGTAACTTTACCAAAAGGTGCAGCCTTCAGTGCGAAAAACAAACCGGCGATGCCGGAACCAATGACCAGAAAATCTGTCGATTTTTGCATAATTCTTTACAGGCCCAGCAGGATTTCTTCAGGTTTTTTACCCGGAGATAACATCGATGCAGGGTTTTCAAGGAAATTTTTTACAGCTACAAGATATCCAACTGATTCTTTTCCGTCAATGATGCGGTGATCATATGACAAGGCCACATACATAACAGGTCTGATTTCTACCTTACCATTTATAGCCACAGGTCGTTCCACAATATTGTGCAAACCCAGGATGGCACTCTGGGGAGG
>SLOJ01000176.1 GCA_007132585.1 Bacteroidales bacterium
GTAAAAATTGAAACGCAAAGGTAAAAAAAAACCTGCAGGGCTTATCAATTCAATGAAATTAATTATTTTTATGGGATGTTTATCAATTCTTATCTTTCAAAAAGATTTTTATGTAGTTAATATACCAGTAACAATTAATTAAAACTTATTATGGCAGGAAGAGAAACGCTTACAATGATCAAACCACATGCAGTTGAAAATGGTAATATGGGTAATATTCTGGCAATGATTCTTGATGCGGGATTTACTATAAAGGCAATTAAAATGGTTAAGCTCAGCCTTCATCAGGCAAAAGAGTTTTATAAGATACATGAAGAGCGGGAATTTTATGGTCCTCTAACAGAATTTATGTCGAACGGCCCTATCATTGCGGCAATATTGGAAAAAGATAATGCTGTTGAAGATTACAGGAAATTTATTGGTTCAACCGACCCAACCAAAGCAGAAGAAGGTACAATCAGAAAGCTTTTTGGCAAAAATACCAGGGAAAATGCTGTTCATGGATCTGATTCCGATGAAAATGCCTTGATTGAAGCAGATTTCTTTTTCAGTAAAATGGAGAGATATTATAATTAGCTTTTAACTGTATTAAACTAATTATCATTGGGCGGGATTATATTCTTTGAAAGTGCCATTTTCATAAAACACAAATATTTTTACAATTTTTTCTTTATTTGTTTTGATCTGATCAATGGCTTTCATATCCCTGCTGACAGTATCTTCAGGAGTAACATTCTCATTTTTTTCGTCTTTCAGATTCTCATATTCTTCATCTGTTTTTGCTGAGGGCTTTTCAAATGAAGTTTCAGGAGGTAAAATTCCTGTATCTATAACTTTCTTTTCTCTTTCTGCATCTAAATCAGAAAACAGATCTCTTTCCTTATCAATAATATTTCCTTCGCCTCTTAATAACCATTTGATGTTTATTTCAGGAAACTTATCAATAATTTTCTGAATAAACTCCAAACTGGGTTTATTTCTCTCAGAAAGAATATGAGATATTGTTGACCTTGGAACATCCAAAGTGTCAGCGAGCTTTGAAGGGGTAAGATCATACCTTTTGATGATCTCCTGAATTCTGGTTACCATTGTATATTAATGTTTACTAAAGTAAATTCATGAATTGTTTATTGCAATACACTGATGTAAATTTACAAATTTTTCTGTAATTAACAAGTGTAATCGAATTATTTCTTTTACTATTACTTTATTTGAAATACATAAATAGCTTAATATGTGATATTAAATGGATAAAATAATATAATTGAGTAATACTATCATTTATTAGAAAAATCTTTATTTACCTTATAGTAATATTTTATATAATCTATATATTACACTGGTATAATGCATTTTAAAAATATAATTAACGTGTAGACAAATTAAATATACACTAAAACAATAATAAGTTCAATTAAGTAAACTAAAAGACTAAATTACAATAGTAAACAATATTTAACAAGTTCACTACCAATGTATAATGTGCTACACTTTACATTGTTAAACAGTACAAAATAAACAATTGTGATTTAAGGGTTGGTTCACATATGTGATAATCATAGGTTTTATTCTAGTAGGTGGTATTTACTTATGTGGACACAATGTTCAACCTGAATAATAAACAAATGTAAACCCACTGCTCCGCCCGAACTTTTCTTTTATAGATTACAAATCAGGAATCACATATTTTTCTTAGCCAGGTCTGGAAAATCTTTGAAGAAATGAAAACACTAAAATAGAAAATTTAATTAACGGGATGATATCTTACTGAGATTTTAATAAAACTGCCTTAAATTATGCACTATACAATTCATTTGAAATATACAAAGGAAAGCATATAGTAAAATCCTTCATATTAATTGAATTTCAGTATATTAAAAGGGGGGAGCAGTTTATTAAATTGAGTAAGAAGGAATTGCTGTAAGTTTACGGAAAAATTTAGCCGGCAAATATAAAACTCCCGGTTTACCGGTTATAATTTTATAGCCTTGATGTTTTCGGAGCGGTTTTTAAAATTAATTCTGATAATATAAATTCCGGAACTTAGTGTATTAATGTTTGCAAATGGTCTTACTTCGTTTATCCCATATAACACATTTAAATCTGTAATCGTCCATATCTTTTGACCATTACTGTTTATCAAATCAATAGAAATAAATTCTTCATACTCTTCTGCATAAAACCTTACAGCAGAATTTGGCAGTAATGGATTACTTAACAGATATGCCAATCTTGTTCCTTCAAACTTGCCGTCAAGTATATCAATAGCTTTGGCAAAATCAGGTATTCCGTAACCATATATTGTATCGGGCAATAAATATCTGTCGGCACTTCTAATGATTGCATTGCGAATTTCTTCATTATTTGCAGCCGGGTATTTTTGCCAGAGACATGCAGCCATTCCTGCAATAAGAGGTGATGAAAAGGATGTACCATTTGCTTGTCCGACTGAGCCCATCATGTTAGCAACTGCAACACCCTGTGCCTGTGCCATAATATCAGGTTTTACTCTGCCATCGGCCGTAGGTCCGAAAGAACTGAATGCAACCCTTATACCTTCACTATTGGTTCCTCCAACAGCCAATACGCCGTGAGCATCTGCGGGTGAACCCACATACATCCATGTTTGTGAACCATAGTTTCCTGCACTGTTAACAACCAGTAAACCTTTATTGAATGCCTTATTTGCAGCTTTTGCCACGATGGTCGTTTGTCCGTCAAGATCGTCATAAAAATAATCCTGAATGGGGTTATCGAAACGAGTATAACCCAAAGAGGAATTAATAATATCTGCTCCCACGCTATCAGCATATTCAGCACCTGCAAGCCAATTATATTCTTCTATACGAAATTCAGATGAAACATCTTCGGTGCGTAAAAGCCAGTAAGAAGCACCCAATGCCGAACCTGACAGATCACCGGGCAAATAGCCCCCCATTACTGAAAGTACATATGTGCCGTGCGTGTGGGTATCAAAAATATCACTGCCAGGCTCAACAAAATCCCTGAACCCCATAATTTTATTACTGTTCCACAAATAACTAAAAGCTTCGAGAGTATCTGCGGCTCTGAAGCCCGAATCGAATACAGCAATTATTTTTCCTTCTCCCTTATATCCAAGCCCATGCAGAACCTGCCCGTTTACAAGTGATATCTGATTTTCAGATGACCCATATTCAGGATATCCTGAATAATTATGAATAATTGAAAAAGGAAATTTATCAATAGCTTTTTCATGTATGGATACAGACCATTGATGCTGTTGACTGCCATTACTGTCAAACTTTTCATTTTTTTCCGGTGAAGTTATAACCGGCTTTACATCCTGCCAGGACAATATAAAGTCAAATTCATCAAGATTTTGTAAAAAATCATTACTGCTAATTTTAAGAAGGGCGCCATTCAACCATCTGCTTGTGTAGAAAACAGTTATGGTTGTATCCACAGCAAGTGATTCAACATAGAATGGCGAAACAGGCAGATCAAAATGATCGAAAGGAATATTTTGTTTTTGACGACGTTCTATGGCGCGGGAAGATAAAAACTCATGGGGATGGGTAAGTGAATATGGTGAATGCTGCTTATCTTTAAATTCTACCCAAACCATTACAGGTTCATTTCCCCATAAAAACAAGGAAAATAATAAAAATAGCAGTGATAAAGATAATTTTTGATTCATGTAACTATGAAAGTAGGTGAACTATATTTAATCAAATATAAGCAAAATTAATAAAGTTCATCATTACCATAATCAGCAATAGTATAGGAGTAATCAACCCCCCGAACTATAGTTCCGTCTACTTCTTTGGTAAGCATTACATATTTTCTTTCTACCATTCCAATACCTGGTGCATATACTTCGTACTTAAGGTCCTCACCAATTATAGTAATAAGATCTTTTTGTAATACAGTAAGTGTTGAATCAAACATTACATTTCCAATTTCTTCAGGAGTATGAATGTCGGTTATTTCATATTGCTGGCCCGGTTTGTTATTAAAGGCATTACCATTCCATTTAAGTCCTGACCCCGCAGGAAATGCAATTTTTATATAAGTAATATTTTCTTCTGTTTTTATTGCTCTTTGGCTGAGCAAACTCGCTGACCAAATATTTTTCACTTTCCAGCTATCATTTTCATCAGCTCTCCAGAATCTTTCCAGTCGCATACTTTCATTACCCTGATTATTGATATATATTTCTGAATTTACTTCCTTCACCTGGTATTGGTAATGAAACACTTCACCCAGGAAATCATCATAAACAATTGAGTCTACATCATAAACTACCCATGCTCCTGGAAGCAATCCAAAATACTCTGTGCCCAGATAAGCCGGCTCAGCTTCCTTTGTTTCGCAGGAGGATAATATTGCAATAAACCATATAGGAAGAATTAGAAGAAACTTATCTGAAAAGCTTTTAAAAGCAGACATAATTTACCGATTGGTTATATTTTTTCAAAGTTTATTAAAAGCCATCCTGACCCCAGGGCATATCATTTCTGCTGGGTCCGGGGCGCAAAGGAACGGCTTCATCTTCTTCAATTTCAATAAGAATTGTTTCATCTACCACTTCACCGTTTTCATAGATAACGGTTTTGCGAATATCTCCTTCTTCAATATAGTATACCCAGCGACCTTCGCCCAAATTATCAACATATTCTCCTTTTACAAGAAGATTGCCATTAGGAAAATATAATTCATAAATACCGTTTAGTAGGTCGTTCTCATAATTCGCAACCATATATATCGAACCATCGGGATAATATCTTTCAAATTTTCCATTTTTTACTCCGTTTTCCCAGCTTTCTTTTTCTGCAATTTTACCATCAGGATAAAAAACCTTCCAGGTGCCATGATTCATTCCATTCTTATATTCATGCTCACTCACAAGAACACCTTGATCATTATAAAACAACCATTTACCATGCATCTGCTGGTTAACATAGTTTCCCCGACCCAACACTTCGCTATTTCTATGATAGTAAGTTGCGGCTACAGCTTTTTTACCTGTTTCATGGATTAACTCTGCACGCAATTGTCCTTCGGGATAGAAATACCTGAATGTTCCTGCGGGTTCATCATCCACAAAATTGCCTTCATACCGCACGCTTCCTGAACTGAAATAACCCCGCCAGGTTCCTTGTCTCCTTCCCTGTTCATCTCTTTTATTGTGATTATCCTGACCGACTGATGCAATCATAGACAACATAATTACAAGGGTTATAAATACTCTCATTATATTCAATTTAAAATTCAATTTAAAACCATTCAAAATATGCACAAATGTTTTTCATTGTAACGTTATGATTCAAGTCCAATTGCCTTCTTTTCAAGGAAATCTCTGAAATCTTTCAACCGTGGGAAAGCATAATCAATGATACGGTAATTGGTTGAAATAGTTTTTTTCTCATTACCAATAAATACAGTAATCATCTTCATCCTTTTTCCAAACTTCATATCGTTGAGGCTATCACCCACCATAATTGACTTTCTGAAATCAATCTCCGGGAAATCTTTTTTAGCTTTTACAGCCATCCCTGGTGAAGGCTTCTTGCAATAACTCCAGGTATTATCAGGTGTAGTGCAAAAGTAAATTTTATCAATATTTCCTCCTGATGAGCGAATTTCTCCCAGCATTTTATCATGAACATCTTCAAGGTCTTTTTTTGTCATTTTTCCATCACCTACAGCCTGTTGGTTTGTTACAATAAATATTCGTGCAAAAGAATCTGAAAACCATTTAATGCTCTCTTTAACTCCCTCCACAAATTTAAAATCATCAGGTTTTAAAACAGAAGCATCAGTTATTTTCTTATTTATAACCCCATCTCTATCAAGAAAAACAAACCAGCTTTTATCTGGAGTGAACTTTTTTAAACTATGCATTATATTGAAATTGTTTCAGATATAAACCGTTATGAACACCATAACTTTGAATATCATTTACCGGCTCAACTCTCTTTCTTAACTTCTGCAGCCTCAAATACTGATTTGGTAAGAGATGTCCATGAGAAGCGTTTTTTCTGAGATTTTACTCCCTCAATTAATACTTCAGCAAGATCTTTTGAATAAAACCTGTGAATGGCATATGCAACTTTTTTTACATCAGGTTTAACAACCAGTCCAGCTACATTGTGCGGCACCATTTCCGGTAATGCCCCAACATTGGTTACCACCATAGGAACATCAAAATGATAGGCAACTTGAGTAACACCACTTTGCGTTGCATCTTTATAGGGTTGAACCACAAGGTCACTGGCACAAAAATAAGCTGCAACTTTTTCATTCGGGATAAAATGAGTGTGCATAACTACTTTGTTTCCAAGACCCTTTTCCTGAATAATTTTGTAATACACTTGATCAGATGAATAAAACTCACCTGCAACAATCAATTTTAACGGCAAATCGGAAAGGATTTCTTCAGCCATGGCATTAAGTAAAATATCCAGTCCTTTATAATCGCGTATGAATCCAAAGAAAAGAATATATCTGTATTCAGGTGAAAGCTTCAGTATTTTAAGGGCTTCATTACGAGTTATTTTATCACCGAAATTATCGTAAAGCGGATGGGGAGAATAGATTTTGGGCTTACCTTTCTTTTCAAATATTTCAAGATCATTTAATACTGACTTGCTAAGGGTAACAAATCCATCACTTCGTTTAACATAAAAAGAAGTAAGCCACTTATCTCCCGGCCTTTTTTCATGTGGAATGATATTATCGGCAATAGTTACAACACGGGTTTTTTTATTTTTTCTGGCGATACCTGCAATGGTTCCCAGACATGGAGCCATAAAAGGCAGCCAGTAACGGATTACGAGCAAATCAGCATTTTCTTTTCTTATTTGCCTGCCGGTTAGCCACCAGTTAAGGGGATTTATGCTGTTAACCTTTACCCTGATGTCAAGGTTTTCGGGTGCCGGCCTGATAGCATATTGGGTTTTACCCGGAAAGAGAATACCAGGATATTGCAGGGAAAAAGTGTAAATAATCACTTCGTGCCCCTGTGAAAGAAACTCTTCAGCCAATCGCTCGTTGAATGTTGATAATCCACCTGCCCGAAGTGGGTAAGCAGAACCTAATATTATGATTTTTGCCAATTTTCTTCTGTAGTTTTTTCAATTAAATAATTGTTGCGGTCCGGACCGTTGCGTGATATAAGCTCACCCAAAAACCCGGCCATAAACAACTGGGTACCAAGAATCATAGCAAGCAAACCAAAGTAAAACAAAGGACGTTCAGTCATTCTATACTCCATCCAGAAAAATTTTGCATAAGCCAGGTAAACTGCAATAACAAACCCCGCTAAAAACAACAGAGTACCAAAAAAACCAAAAATATGCATGGGCTTTCGGCCCCAGCGTGTAACAAAAATAATAGACATAAGATCAAGGAACCCGTTTATGAAACGTTCCAGACCAAACTTGGTGCTGCCATATTTTCTTTTTCGATGCGAAACCACTTTCTCACCGATATTATGAAACCCGGCCCATTTAGCCATTACCGGTATATAGCGATGCATTTCACCATATACTTCTATCGACTTTATTACTCGGTTTTTATAAGCCTTTAAACCACAGTTAAAATCATGTAACTTTATACCGGTGGCAATACGTGTAGCCCAGTTATAAATTTTTGTAGGAAGGGTTTTAGATACCGGATCATGTCGTCTTTTTTTCCATCCACTTACCAGATCGTAGTTCTCCTTCATTATCATATCATATAACTCCGGTATTTCATCGGGACTATCCTGCAGGTCGGCATCCATAGTAATTACAACATTTCCGGAAGCATGATAAAAACCTTCATTTAGTGCCGCCGATTTGCCATAATTTCTCCTGAATTTCACACCTTTAACAAAGAGAAAATTTTCCTTAAGCTGCTCAATTACAGCCCATGAGTCATCGTTACTGCCATCATCAATAAAGATCAACTCACTTTCGTACCGATCCTTCACTACTTTCCAAATCCACTCCGTGAGCTCAGGCAAAGATTCTTGTTCATTATATAGGGGAATTACAATTGATAAATCCATGCTTTTTTCCATCTTTTATTACGATGGGCAAATTTACGAAATTTAGTAAGCATAACAGATGAATTGAAATGTTATGAATCAATCTTTTGAATTTATTGAATAATAATAGTAAAATGAATAAACAATATCTAAAAAAATAAAGTTCATATTTGTTAAGGAATTTACTTTACACTTTCATAACTTACCGTAATAAACCGGGAAATAATTGGTAACATTGCACGATTTTTCAAATTTGATTATTCACAACGTAAATGCGTGATTTGACCCAGGGCCCTGAGGGAAAACAAATTCTGTTGTTTGCAATGCCTATGCTGATAGGCAATGTATTTCAACAAATGTATTATATTGTTGATACCCTGATCATTGGTCACTACCTGGGTACCGAGGCTTTGGCTGCGGCAGGAGCATCCTTTCCTGTAATTTTTGTTCTGATTAGTCTGATGATAGGAATTACCACTGGAATCAATGTAGTGATCAGCCAGTACTTTGGAAACAAGAATTACAAAATGGTAAAACGTGCCATTGATACTGCTTTTATCTTCCTGTTTATTTCTTCTATAGGATTAACTATTCTGGGACTGGTTTTCAGTGAACAGATCTTCAGATTGATCGGTTTGCCCGAAGAACTTCTTACCCAGGCAATGCTCTATTTCAATGTGTATGTGGCAGGTTTGATCTTTATGTCAGGATACAATGGCACAAGTGCCATTTTACGTGGTATGGGCGACTCAAAAACGCCGCTGTATTTTCTGATCATTTCCACTTTTCTCAATATTGGATTCGACCTTCTGTTTGTGGCTGTATTCGAATGGGGCATTGCAGGAATTTCATTTGCCACGGTTCTGGCTCAGGCTATAGCTTTCGGATTGTCAGTAATTTATCTTAACCGCTATCACCCACTGATAAAATTCTCATTCCAGGGACTTTCTTTTGATCGTTATGTATTCAGACAAAGCTTACGGATAGGAATACCTACCGGACTTCA
>SLOJ01000106.1 GCA_007132585.1 Bacteroidales bacterium
CGCTCAAGGCAGTTGTGGTAAAAAGACCGTTTTATAAGGGATAGTTAGTTGGTAATGGGTAATGGGTAATGGGTAATGGGTAATGGGTGATGGGTAATATATAACTTATCATCTAAACATCTCAACTTTTAAACATATTAACCCATAAACTTATTCCCGAATCGCTGACGCTCTCGGGACTTCCGCTTCGCTCCAGCAACTTATAAACCTATAAACCTTTAAACTTATAAACCCGACTATGTATTCAGAAAAAGGCAAATACCCTTTAGAAGTTTGTTTCTCTCCCCTTTCCTGGCCTTTATTTAAAAAGGACAATGCGGTGATTATCATTACGGATATTTTCCGGGCTTCGACATCCATTTGTGCCGCTTTTCAGAATAAGGTAAAATCAATTATCCCGGTTTCTAAAGTAGAGGAAAGCATTGCTTACAAGGAAAAAGGTTTTATTGTTTCCGGTGAAAGGGATGGAAAAGTGCTTGACTGCGCAGAATTCGGAAACTCACCATTTAATTTCATGGAACCCCGTTTGCAGGGAAAAACAGTTGTAATGAATACCACAAACGGAACACAGGCTATAAATTTGGTTCTAAAAGGGAATAACCTTGTTGGAATCGGAGCTTTTTTGAATTTACACGCCATTTGCAATTGGGCTATGGCACAAAACCGACCCATCATCGTTTTCTGTGCCGGATGGAAAAACCGCTTTTCACTTGAAGACACTATGTTTGCAGGAGCAGCAGTAGATTACATCATTAAAAAAGGAAAGGGAGAGTTTCATACCATGTGCGACTCAGCCATTGCCAGTGCAGAACTCTGGAAAAATGCGTCATCCAATCTCAGGGTTCACATTGAAAAAGCTGCTCACCGACACAGATTACGTAAAATGGGCCTTGATGATATTTTGGATTACAGTATGCAGCTAAATATTAACCAATGTGTACCGGTACTTAAGGGGATTGAAATAGTGGACATTGCTCAGAGTGTGAATCTCAGATTTAGGATTTAGCTCCGCTGAGCTCGGCTTCGCCTCGGTTCGGATTTCAATTTTCTGATTTAAAATCTTTCCTGATTGTATTTCCATTAAACTAATTTTGATTTCAGGTTGTTTGTTATAATATACTTACACCTATGTCATTGAAAAACAAACATATCATCTCTTTACTGCTGGCATTTGCCTTGCTGCTTTTACCGCATCTTGATGTTTTCTCCTTTGGTTTTGCAGCTCACCGTAAGATTAACAGGATGGCAGTATTTACATTACCACCTGAAATGATAGGATTCTTTAAACACCATATTGAATATGTAACTGAAAGGTCTGTCGATCCTGATCGCCGGGCCCATGCTGTGGCAGGTGAAGCACAACGGCATTATATTGACATTGATCATTTTGGTAAAAACCCATTTGATTCTATGCCCCGGAAGTGGCATGATGCAGTTGAAAAATACACTGAAGATACATTACAGCTTTACGGAATTCTGCCCTGGCACGTAAATGTGATGATGAACCGGCTAACCCGGGCTTTTGAAGATGAAGACGTAGACAGGATCCTTTACAATGCCACCCATATCGGGCATTATATTTCCGACCTGTGTACACCTCTTCACACTACAAAATATTATAACGGACGTACACCAGAACAACGCGGCATACATGCACTGTGGGAAAGCCGCCTGGTTGAATTATATGCTGACACCTATAATTATTTTGTGGGAAGAGCCGAATATATCGATTCTCCTCTGGATCGGGCCTGGGAACTGATTGAAGAAAGCCATGCAAAAGTGGATACAATTTATAAAGATTTCGACAGTCTTATGGTACATCTGTCATCTGATCTGGTTTTTGCCCATGAGATGCGCGGGCAAAGTACATCCAGAACCTTTTCAAGAACCTTTTCCCATGCCATGCACGAAGCCATGAACGCAATGGTAGAAAGACAAATGCGCAGAGCCGTAAAATCGGTGGGTGACTTCTGGTATACTGCCTGGGTTAACGCAGGTCAACCGGATCTTTACAAGCTGGAAGAAAGATCAATTAGTGCTGCACACAGAAGGCAACTGGAAAGAGAAGATAAGCAGTTTGAACTAATAAAACAGATAGAAGAAAGACCAAACCCAAGGTAGTTTTTTAGTCCAGCTTCCTGTAATTCATTATAAACAAAATTATCAGTACAGGAATAATAATAAGGTTGGGGATCAGAAAAAACCACAAACTGGTTGGTAAGGCTGCCAGAGGAATTACTATAAAAAGAAACATGGGAATGGAGAATGTCCATACACCAATTTTCAATTGGTTCCAGATTTGAATGATCCCAAAAAAGGCGATAATCGAAAGGATTAGCAATAATAAAGAAAAGAAAAGTCCGAATTCTTTAGCCCCCAAAACAAAAAGATCCAGTAAGCCAGATGTTTCAAACCATTCAGGATTGCTGGTTGTAAGGGTACCGAACAAACCAATTACAATAGACAACCCAACATGAACAAAAGCAATAACACATAATACGGTAAGAAAAACGGGACGCTTTTTCTCTGTGGATACCGGGGGAAATTCATTCATCTCATATTATTTTATCATTTTTCAACAAAACCCTTCCTGAAATCAAAAATACCAAAACATTATTTATGGAAACTTTAGATATACAAATCTAACAAAAAATATAATTGATAAAACAATTTTATTTATATTAGCTGATTGCAAGAATTTTGTTGATAAATCTTAAAGACCTAATTCCTTAAGATTAATATGAGCAATGAAGTTTCTGGATTTCTCCATTTCTTTATACATAATCTTATCATTCTCCACAAAAGAAACACTCTTGCGGAATTCAAACAAAAGTTTTTCAAGTATAGGCGAAGTTTTTTCCGGTCGACGGAATTCCATTGCCTGGGCAGCATTGAACAACTCAATGGCAAGGATTTTTTCAATATTTACCAGAATCTTCAGAGCCTTTACAGCCCCGTTGGCACCCATACTAACATGGTCCTCCTGCCCTTGCGATGATTCAATAGAATCGATAGATGATGGAGTACAATATTGCTTATTCTGGCTTACAATAGAAGCTGCGCTGTATTGCGGAATCATAAAGCCGGAATTAAGTCCGGGATTCGCAACCAGGAATGAAGGTAATTTTCGGGTTCCCGAAATGAGTCTGTAAATTCTTCTTTCTGAAATATTGCCCAGTTCAGCAAGGGCAATAGCCAGAAAATCAAGAGCCAGTGCTAAGGGCTGTCCGTGAAAATTGCCGGCTGAGATGATCAAATCTTCTTCCGGAAATATGGTGGGATTATCTGTAACGGCATTCATTTCATTTTCAAAAACACCTGCCACATAACGGATGGCATCCTTACTGGCCCCGTGCACCTGTGGTATACAACGAAATGAATATGGATCCTGAACGTGTTTTTTAGGCCGGCTGATCAATTCGCTACCCTCAAGAATTTTCCGAACCCGGACAGCAGTATCAATTTGTCCTTTATGATACCGAACTTGGTGTACAGGATCAAAAAATGGTTCAATACGACCATCAAAAGCATCCAGAGAAAGTGCCCCGATAAGATCTGCCCATTTTTCCAGTTCAAAAGCTCTGAGCAAAATATACACTCCATATGCACCCATAAACTGGGTTCCATTCAACAGGGCAAGACCTTCTTTTGATGCCAGTTCAATAGGCTCCCAATCAAATTTCTCGTATACTGCTGAGGTCGGAACAATTTTGTTCTCATGAATAACATCCCCCAATCCCAGCAAAGGCAAACTCATGTGTGCCAATGGTGCAAGATCGCCCGAAGCACCCAGCGAACCCTGTGTATAAACCACCGGAATTATGTCATGATTAAAAAAATTGATAAGTCTTTCTACAGTTTTCAATTGAATACCTGACTTTCCGTAGGATAATGACTGGATTTTCAGAAACAGCATAATCCTGACAATTTCATTGGGCACCCTTTCCCCCATTCCACAGGCATGCGACATTACCAGATTTTTCTGCAACTGGCTCAGGTCAGTACTGGAGATACTGTGATTACAAAGAGAACCAAATCCTGTTGTAACGCCATAGACAGGCTCTGTCTGACTCGCAATCTTTTCATCCAGATACTTTCTGCAGGCTATTATCAGATCAGCAGATGCTTCAGAAAGCTCAAGCTGCGATGGTTCGGCAAATATCTTTCTGATCGTTCCAAAATCAATATGATCGGATTTTATAGTATGTACGTACATTTTGTGTTTTGATAAATTTTTAAAAGGACAGCCGGAAATTTTTTGTTCCCGGGAATATTTTAGCTACGTTTTTTCTTGCTTAATTTTTATTGAGATAACCAATAACAGCTTCGGCATCCATTAATTCCTGTTCACCGGTTCTCATATTTTTGACAGCCATTTTACCGGTTTCTATTTCATTTTTACCAATAATAATTACAAAGGGAATTTGATTTTTATCTGCATATTGCATTTGCTTTTTCATTTTGGCCGCTTCAGGATAAAGCTCACAGGATATTCCGGCCTTGCGCAATTTAAAAAGAACTCTTTGAGTGTATTTTTGCTCTTCCGGGCCAAAATTAACCAGTAAAACTTTGCTGAAAGTGAGCACATCATCGGGGAATAACCCCAGCTCCTGCATGACATCATAAATGCGATCAGCGCCAAATGAAATTCCCACGCCTGAAACTCCGGGCAAACCAAAAATCCCGGTAAGGTCATCGTATCGTCCCCCGCCGCAAATACTTCCCATGGCCACATCATTGGCTTTCACTTCAATAATGGCTCCTGTATAATAATTTAAACCACGTGCCAGGGTTAGATCAAGTTCTACATGACAATTTGCGGGTGAATTTTCAAGCAATCCAAATACCTCCTCCATTTCATCCAGCCCCTTCAGGCCTGTGGCAGAATTATGTAAAGTTCTTCGTAATGAAGCAAGTTTTTCTTTTTCACTTCCCTTAAGCATCAATACGGGTTGCAATGCTTCTACCGCTTCATTTGACAGACCTCTTTCCTTCAATTCTTCATTTACTTTTTCACGGCCAATCTTTTCAAGTTTATCGATAGCGATAGTAATGTCGATGATCTTATCAGCAAAACCAATATATTCAGCAATTCCGGCAAGGATTTTCCGGTTGTTGAGTTTAACGGTAATTGAGATTCCCAGCTCACCAAAAACTTTATCAATAATCTTTACCAGTTCAAATTCATTGAAGAGTGAATCGCTTCCGATCACATCGGCATCGCACTGAAAAAATTCACGATAGCGGCCTTTCTGGGGTCTGTCAGCCCTCCATACGGGTTGTATCTGGTATCTTCTGAACGGAAAGGTTATTTCATTCTGATGCTGCACTACATAACGTGCAAAAGGTACCGTAAGGTCGTAACGCAAGGCCTTTTCGCAGATCTGGGCACTTACCTTTTGAGAATCTCCGGCATTTATATCCTTTTCATTTGCTTTGGAAAGGAAATCTCCTGAGTTGAGGATACGGAAAATCAGCCTGTCACCCTCTTCGCCGTATTTACCCATCAGGGTGGAAAGGTTTTCCATAGCCGGTGTTTCTATGGGTTTGTAACCATATAAGCGATAGGTATTTCGAATGATATCAAAAATGTAATTCCTTTTTGCTATTTCTTCGGGTGAAAAGTCACGGGTTCCTTTAGGTATAGAAGGTTTCTCTTTGGCCATAAGTTCAGTTGGTTTCTGTTTTCAAAATCACAAAATTACACCCTTTTTAGGAATTAACAGATGGGTGTTACCAAATCAACATCCGGATATTAAAATAATTATATTAAATATCGAATTAATTCCATATCCTAAAATTCTCAAAAACAATGGGTAAAGATTGCATTATTTCTAATTAAATATAAATTTAAAGTGACTGTTAACGGTACACCCGGAAAAAAATCTTAAATTTGTACTTCTTTTTGTAAGAACTTTTTACATAAACACCAACAAGCCAGGTAGTTATAATGTAATTTAACACATTTCGCCTATATGCATGTTTGGGAAAAAGGATAAAACTGATTTTTTAATTCAATAGATGACAGATCAAAATTTTAATTAAAGATGGAAAAAAACAAAAACGTTTATTTTTTTGGAGGCAAAAAAGCCGATGGTGACACCACAATGCGTAACCTTTTGGGTGGTAAAGGTGCTAACCTGGCAGAAATGGTCAATATTGGTGTACCGGTACCTCCCGGTATTACCATCACGACTGAAGTTTGTACCATGTACAATGAAGAAGGACGTGAAAAAACCATAGAAGCCATTAAGGCTGAAGTAGAAGACAATATTGCCAAGGTGGAAAAGGAAATGAATTCCGGTTTTGGTGACAAAGAAAACCCGCTACTTCTTTCAGTTCGCTCCGGTGCCCGTGCATCTATGCCGGGAATGATGGATACAGTTCTTAACCTGGGTTTAAACAGGGAAACACTGGAAGGGCTCATCAAGAAGTCAGGTAACGCCCGTTTTGTATGGGATTCATACCGCCGCTTTGTACAAATGTACGGAGATGTGGTAATGGGTATGAAACCAGAGAATAAGGAAGATGAAGATCCTTTTGATGAGATCATGGATCACATGAAAGAAGAAAAAGGCGTTGAAACCGACCAGGAGCTTACTGTTGATGATTTGAAAGAACTGGTAAACCGCTTCAAGAAAGCAGTAAAAGACCAGACAGGGAAAGATTTTCCGGAAGATCCATGGGAGCAACTCTGGGGTTCTGTACTTGCTGTATTTGAATCATGGAACAACCCCCGTGCAACCTACTACCGCAAAATGCATAACATTCCTGCTGAATGGGGTACTGCAGTAAACGTTCAGGCCATGGTTTACGGTAACATGGGCGATACTTCAGCAACCGGCGTTGCTTTTACACGTGATGCTGGTACCGGAGAAAATATTTTTAACGGTGAATATCTCGTAAATGCACAGGGTGAAGATGTGGTTGCAGGAATCCGTACCCCCCGCCAGATCACAAAAGAAGGTGCTCTCCGCTGGGCCAAACTACAAGGCATCAGTGAAGAAGAAAGAAGGGAAAAATACCCATCTCTTGAAGAGCTCTTCCCTGAGCTTTACAATGAGCTTTATGTAAACCAGAAAAAACTCGAAACGCATTACCGCGATATGCAGGATATCGAGTTTACCATTCAGGAAGGACGTTTCTGGATGCTACAAACCCGTAGCGGTAAGCGCACAGGTGCAGCTATGGTAAAGATTGCCGCAGATATGCTTGAAGAAGGCATGCTTTCTGAAGAAGAAGCACTGCTGCGTGTTGAAGCAAACAAACTTGATGAATTGCTTCACCCTGTATTTGATGTCGTCGAAGAACAAAAGGCTAAGGCTATTGCCAAAGGGCTTCCTGCTTCACCAGGTGCTGCAACCGGTAAAATAGTTTTCTTTGCCGACGAAGCTGCAGAATGGGCTGCAAGAGGCGAGAAAGTGATTCTTGTTCGTGTTGAAACTTCTCCTGAAGACCTCAGTGGTATGGATGCTGCCGAAGGTATTCTTACCGCTCGTGGTGGTATGACTTCTCACGCTGCCGTTGTGGCACGTGGTATGGGTAAATGCTGCGTTTCAGGTGCAGGAGCCATTAAAGTCAGCTACAAAGAACGCACTTTATCAGTAGATGGAGATGTTTACAAAGAAGGCGACTTTATTTCTCTTAACGGCACTACCGGTATTGTGTATGCCGGTAAAATCAAAACCGTTGATCCTGAAGTAAGCGGCGACTTTGCCAAACTCATGGAACTGGCTGAAAAGCATACCCGCATGAGTGTACGTACCAATGCCGATACTCCAAAAGATTCTAAAGTTGCACGCGAATTTGGTGCCAAAGGTATTGGTCTTTGCCGCACCGAGCACATGTTCTTTGAAGGTGCACGTATCAAGGCCATGCGCGAAATGATCCTTGCAAATGATGAGGCAGGACGCCGCAAAGCTCTTGAGAAATTGCTGCCTATTCAGCGCGAAGACTTTGAGGGCATCTTTGAAGCCATGCAGGATCTTCCGGTAACCGTTCGCTTACTTGACCCACCATTGCATGAATTCCTTCCTCACGATGAAAAGAGCCAGGAAGAAATGGCTAAAGAACTAGGTGTAGATGCCAAAGAAGTAAAAGCTAAAGTTGATTCATTGCATGAATTTAACCCCATGCTGGGTCACCGTGGCTGCCGTCTGGGTAATACATATCCTGAGATTACCGAAATGCAGGCACGTGCAATCATTGAAGCTGCACTTAATCTGAAGAAAAAAGGTATCAAGGCAATTCCTGAAATCATGATTCCGCTTACCGGTACCCATGAGGAAATGAAACTCCAGGAGAAAATCGTTCGCGATACCATTGCACAGGTTTTTGATGAATTTGGCGATACCATTGAGCACTTGGTTGGAACAATGATTGAGATTCCCAGAGCTTGTCTGATTGCCGATAAAATTGCAGAGAATGCTGAATTCTTCTCATTCGGTACAAATGACCTTACACAGATGACATTTGGTTATTCACGCGACGATGCCGGAGCATTCCTTCCCATCTATATTGAGAAAGGATTGCTTAAGCATGATCCGTTCCAGGTTCTTGACCAGGAAGGTGTTGGCCAACTTGTGAAAATGGGTATTGAAAGAGGACGCAAAGGCCGTGGAAATCTGAAAATCGGCATCTGTGGTGAGCATGGTGGTGAGCCCAGTTCAGTAGAATTCTGCCATACTGCAGGCATGGACTACGTGAGTTGTTCTCCATTCCGCGTTCCCATCGCACGCCTTGCTGCTGCGCAAGCTGTAGCTCGTGAAAAGCAGGCTGCAAAAGGTGGACAAACTGCATTTACTACTGCTTAAGCAATAGGTAAATAAATTTTTCTGAAAAGAGCATCCGATGGGTGCTCTTTTTTTTATCCTGTTTGCAGTAAAACCCCTTACATCCCAATACCAAAAATGATTATTTTCGTTTAAAATTTTCAGGTTTGGATAAAAAAGGACATCATATCCCTTTCAATCAATTTACTTTTCAAAAAGTATTTGACC
>SLOJ01000209.1 GCA_007132585.1 Bacteroidales bacterium
GGAAATGGGCTTCGGCCAACGGCAAGCTTAATTATTTGAAATTTCTCTACTTTATCAAACTCTTTACACTTTCAATGGTGTCAATATCTTTCACGGTTTTGTCTTTGCGCCAGCGGGATATTCTGGGAAAACGGAGCGCTACTCCTGACTTATGCCGGTTGCTAAGTCCGATTCCCTCAAAAGCAATTTCGAAAACCAATTGAGGCTTTACGGTACGAACAGGCCCGAATTTCTCAATGGAATTATTTAGCACAAAACGACTGACTTCCTCAATTTCTTTATTGGTAAGGCCTGAGTAGGCTTTAGCAATGGTAACCAATTCGTTTCCGTTGCGCACGGCAAAGGTATAGTCGGTATAAAATCCGCTGCGACGGCCGCTACCTCTCTGGGCATAGATCATCACAGCATCAATGGTCAGCGGATCCACTTTCCATTTCCACCAGTCACCTTTCTTTCTGCCTGAATGATATACTGAATTACGCTTCTTCAACATCAATCCTTCACTGTTTACTTCCCGGGCTTTTTTTCTCTTTTGGATAAGGTCATCCCATTTATTAAATGGCAATTCTCCTGAGAAATAAAAATTATCGCCTGTGAGTAAAGGAATCATCCGCGAGCGTCTTTCCGTAAGGGGTAGATTTCTTAAATTTTCACCTTCCAGTTCGAGTAAATCGTAGGCGTAAAATCCAATGGGAATGTCCTCAAGCATCTTTTTTGATAAGATTTTACGGTTCAATCTTTTTTGTAGTTCATTGAAGTTGAGTATTCTGCCATCTTTAATGGCCAATATTTCGCCATCCAGCACAAAGCTTTGAGAAATCTTCTGTGCAGTGTCTTTGAGTTCAGGGTAATGGTCAGTTACAAGCTCTTCGCCACGGCTCCAGATAAATATTTCATTGTTTCTTTTAATGATCTGACCCCTAATACCATCCCATTTATATTCTGCCAGCCATTCTTCCGGTGGTCCAAGATATTCAGGTTCGCTATCAAGCGCATAGGCCAGGCAAAAGGGATAAGGTTTTGAATTATCAGAATTGATATTCTTACCATGAATAAGATCTTCAAATTGTGCTGTTTCCGTCGACCAGTTTCCCATCAGGCTGTGCATAAGCATACTGGGTTCTTTTTTTGTGTGAAAGGCAAGTGCATTAACCAGCATCTTATTTGAAACACCAATGCGAAAACTCCCGCCAATAAGGTTATTGAAGATCAACCGCTCTTCGGCATTGAGTCCATCCCAGGCTTGCAAAACATATTGCTTTTTCTCCGGTTCTGTTTTATCTGTCAAGTTAATTATTTCTTTCATCCACTGGTTTAGGGGCTTATCAGATGTTTCCTTATTTTCCGGAAGTAAAAGAGAAATTGTTTCACCCAGATCGCCCACTATGGCATAGCTTTCCTGGAAAAGCCATTCAGGTATGTTTGTTATTTCCATTACCCATTGTTTCATCCATGTGGTTTTTACCGGTCTTTTTGGTCTTTTTCCGGTAAATAAAGCCAGGCACCAGATTTTATCCTGCTCCGGCGTATTTTCAAAATAATTTACCAGGGCAGCAATTTTATCGTTGGTTTTATTAGTGGCTTCGAGCTGAGAAAAAAGTCGGGCAAATTTCTTCAAAACATCATATTTTTTTGATCACATTTAAAGTTTATTACTGGTTGGCATTGGCATCTTCACCAAAGCGGGTTTCTACCGCGCTGGCATTGTAACCCATTTCATTAAGATATCTTGCAAAAGGTTCGGTGTAACCATGAGTTACAACAATTTTTTCAGCCTCAGAAGCTTTAACAGCCGATAAAAGGCCATCCCAATCGGCGTGGTCGCTGATGGCAAATCCGGCATCTGCGGCCTGCCATCGCCGGTTGCCCCGTATTTGCATCCATCCGCTGCAAGCAGCAAGAGCTGCACGTGGAATTTTTTTCAAAAGCTGGGGCGACATGGCAGCCGGTGGAATAATCACTATCTGCCCTGTAAGTTGCTTTTTCTCCATATCTTGTTGGTATAAAGATACTTCAGGCAAAATAATACCACTTTTTTCAATAGCAGCATTCATATTTACCACAGAGTTGTGCACATAAATCCGGCCCAAACCGTTGAGCAATTTCATGATCCGCTGGGCTTTACCCAATGAATAGGCTGTAAATACACTTGTTTTATCCTGTTTTTGGTTGTTTATAACCCAATCATGCATTTGGGCAGTAACAATATCCTGGGGCTTCCACCGGTAAACAGGCAAACCAAATGTACTTTCGGTGATAAACTCATGGCATTTTACGGTTTCAAAAGGAGTGGTTATACCGTCATCTTCAGTTTTATAGTCACCTGTTACAACCGAAACATAACCCTTGTACTCCAGCCTTACCTGGGCAGAACCAATGATATGGCCGGCCGGGTAAAGAGAAAGTTTGACTCCGTTTATATTCACAGTTTTGCCATAGGGCAGGCTTTCTGCCTTGATATCTTCCATTATTCTCGATTTTAATATGGGCAATGAAAAGTCATGGCATAGATAATTTTTCATACCCCACCGGGCATGGTCGGCATGCGAATGGGTAATCACAGCCTTATCAACCGGCTGCCAGGGATCTATATAAAAATCTCCCGGTTTGCAGTAGAGTCCTTTCTTTGTAAATGTAAACAATTCCAAAACCAAATTATTTTTATGGAAAACAACAAACTCAATGAAAAGTTAGAATACCGATACATGGTTTTATGGTTAGCAGGCAGAGAAATTTTTTGAACAATTAATTCTGTTTTAGATGTTATTATCCATTGCTACTGTTGAATTGTTAATTTTTTTTTATTTCCGGAAAACGCAGCAGCAAGATGTTTGCCGGCAAATCTTTTGCTTAACAGGCAAAAACACATTAAAACTTTTGAAGAGAAAAAATTGATGATTACTTTTATAGATGTTTCAGAAAATTCCTGTTCTATTTTGTCGTTATAACATAATTATCAGAGTTCATACAGAATAATTAAGTCTATGAATTATGATAAGCTGAAATTGACATCTCAATCATTCTGCTCTACACACTGAAAGATGAAAAGTAAAATATTTGGCGAAAGACACCTGAAAACCAAAGTGTTTTTAAGTTATGCGTTGATCATTGTATTGATCTCGTTTATTGTATATTTTACATTCAGAAGTTTTCAGCAACTTACACAATCATCAGATGAACTTGCAAAGCCCAATGCAAGAATAGAACTGCTTCATGATATCCTTTTCACCATCTACAATGCCGAGAGTAGTATCAGATCGTACACACTCAGTGAGCAGGAAGAAACTTTAAATGCCTATTTTACAGAGCTATCCAATATCAATGATATGGTTGATTCATTATTTATTCTGGCGGGTAATGATAAGTTTTTTCTTCAGATGATTGATTCTGTCAATAGCCAATTGTCTAAAAAAACCAGACTTCTTGAGCAGTTTATTGATTTGAAAAGGCAGGATGAAAGCTCCATTTTTTATCAAAGAGCATTAAATGAAATTGTTCAGGTAGCTGAAGGGGAGGGCAAGCTGAGGGAAATCACCCACAAGAGCATTATTGATCCCGAACCTGGAGATACATTGAAAGAAGAAATAACCGAAGAGATTGTTGAAGAAGATGAAAAAAGCCTTTTCGCAAAAGTGGTTAATTCAGCTATTTCCTTTTTCTCAAGAAAAAATTCAGATGAAAATTTGTCTGTTAACGATGATTTACCCCTGGATAAAGAAAAAGAGATACAGGATGAACCTGCAATAGCACAGCAGATAAGAACCGATTCAATTATTACGGTTTACAGAGATACTGATGATTTGAGGGGTGATATTGAAAGTACACTCATGAGCATAGCACAATCGATGGTGAGAAAGCAGCAGAGATTAAAAGCAGAAGAAAACCGCATTTTAACAGAGGATAAGGAGGTGATGGATCGCATCTGGGGCTATGTTACGCAGCTTGAAGACTATGAACGTGCCAATGCACTTGCCAAGGCAGAGCTCGCTCATGGTACAGTAAAATCAACTACTGAAATCATATTGGTGATTGTAATTTTTTCTTTGATCGTACTACTTGCTTTTTCCTGGTTGTTTGTTAGCGATGTAAACCGCAGTCGTTTTTACAGGAAACAACTTATGCTTGAAAAAAACAAAGCAGAGGAGTTGCTCCAGGTAAAACAGAGATTTATGGCAAATATCAGCCATGAGATTAGGACCCCGTTAAACAGTATTGTAGGATTTTCAGCCCAGCTTGATAAGGTAAAATTACAGCAACAGCATAAATCTTTTGTAAAGGCCATAACTCAATCGTCGGTGCATTTGCTTACTATGGTAAATGATATTCTTGATTTTTCAAAAATTGAATCGGGGAAGATTCAACTTGAAAAAAAATACCTGAATTTGAATGACATTACAGAAGAAATTTATAATACCCTTTCGGTTATTGCTCATGAGAAAAAACTTGACTTCTCTTTTGATACTGATAATCTGAAACATACATATGTCACAGGCGATCCCATGCGAATAAAACAGATCATGCTGAATATAGCAGGTAATGCACTGAAGTTTACAGAAAAAGGGTCTGTTGAAATGGTGCTTTCAGATTATGTGCGCAAAGAACAACCAGATATAACTTATGTAACCATAAAAATTTCTGATACAGGGGTGGGTATTGCAAAGGCTGATCAGCAAAAGATATTTGATGAATTTTCTCAGAGCGATAACCAGGTTTCAAGGAAATACGGGGGCACCGGGCTGGGCTTGTCGATCAGTAAAAAGCTCGTGGAGATTATGGGTGGAAGTATTGAGCTTATCAGTAAAAAAGGGAAAGGCTCAACATTTACCATCCATTTGCCGTTCAGAATCTCTCAAAAATCATCTGAAGCGGAATATAACCTACTTGTACAGGAAAAAGAACCGGTAAATGCCCGGATTCTTCTGGTGGAAGATGATAAATTGAACCGTTTGCTTCTAAAAACTATTTTTTCAGCCTATGAAGGAATAATCATTACCGAAGCCGCCAATGCCCGTGAAGGATTGAAATGGATTGAGAAAACCAGGTTTGATCTAATTATTACAGACATACAAATGCCCGGTATGAGTGGTATTGAGATGGTAAAACAAATGAAATCATTATCAGGCAAAATAAATACAGATACTCCCATTCTTGCTTTTACTGCCGATATTACTCCCGAAACAGCAAAGGAGATCTTAGATTGTGGAATAAATGACTATATTACTAAGCCAGTAGATGAAAACCGGTTGTTGCAAAAGATATTCAAACTGTTACCCCAAACGAGTGATTCGCTGAGTTCTGACATAACTATTTCAGACATTGCAGATAAGCCGAACACAAAAAAACCTGAACCTGAAAATAACAAACTTTACAGCATTGAAAGCCTTAAAAGGTTTACGGGTAATGACAAAGAATCACTGATCATGATCATTGAAGCTTTTATCAGCGATACCCGGGAGCATTTGATGTCACTTGAATCAGTTTTAAAACGCAAAGAATTTGGCACAGTTTACCCCGTTGTGCATAAAATGTCGAATATGTTCGGAATTCTTAAGGTAACTCAGGGCTCTGTTGAATTGAACTCTCTTATCAAACTAAAAAACAACAGCCTGACTGAGCAGGAAATCCTTCCGCATGTAAATAATCTTATTAAAATTGGCAAACAACTTATGAAAGATCTAAGCGGGGATATAGAAATTTTAAAAGAAAAGAATAACTAATAAAAAATCGCACAAACGCTTAATCGTTTGAAGAGTTATCCTGTTAACCTTCTGAATAGTTCGTGACATTTTGCACAACTATGATTTGAACTTGTCTGATTTTTTTCTGTTTCTTTTGCATGAAGAAAACTACACCTACAAATAACTTCGGCTTTAACTTTCATAATAGTTATGCTCAGCTAGACAAAAGGCTTTTTACTTTTCTAAAACCGGTGAAAGTAAAAGAGCCATCTGTGGTTTTATGGAACGATTCACTGGCAAAAGAGTTGGGTTTACATTTTTCAGAGAGCCATGACAAAACATTGGCCGAATTATTTTCAGGAAACCGATTGCCGGATAATGCTCAACCGCTGGCACAGGCTTATGCCGGACATCAGTTTGGTCATTTTACTATGCTGGGTGATGGGCGGGCCATTTTGCTGGGGGAACAGATTACGCCGGATAAAAAAAGGTATGACATCCAATTCAAGGGTTCGGGTCAAACTCCCTATTCAAGGCGTGGCGACGGAAGGGCTACCTTATATTCCATGGTAAGGGAATACCTTATCAGTGAAGCTATGCACCATTTACATATACCCACCAGCCGGAGCCTGGCTGTGGTTTCCACAGGTGAAGATGTAAATCGCGAAACTGTACATCCAGGTGCAGTGCTTACCAGGGTAATGACAAGTCATATAAGGGTGGGTACTTTTGAATATATTAGGCATCTGCAACCTGAGCTTATTGAAGAGTTTACCCAATATGTCATAAACCGGCATTTTCCTGAACTTAAAGAATCTGAAAACCCAGCCCGTGAATTATTTGAAAAAGTGATGCACCTGCAGATTGAATTAGTAGTCAACTGGATGCGTGTGGGTTTTATACATGGAGTCATGAATACTGACAATACGGCTATTCCCGGCGAAACCTTTGATTATGGTCCTTGTGCCTTTATCAATGCATATCATCCGCGTAAGGTTTTCAGTTCCATTGATCATTATGGTCGCTATGCTTTTGGCAATCAGCCATCAATAGCACAGTGGAACCTGGGTTGTTTTGCCGTAACATTGCTACCTCTTATTGATGAAAAAGAAGAGGAAGCCACTGAGATTGCCAAAGAAATGTTATCCGGCTTTGAGAAACTTTTTAGCAATCAATATTTTAAAATGATGTGCAGCAAACTGGGTATTGAAAATCCGGAGGAAAATGACGGAATGCTGGTAGAAGAGCTCCTCAACTGGATGCAGCAGCATGAAGCAGATTATACCAATACTTTTCTTGCCATTGAAAATGGAAGTCTTTTCACGCAAGGGTCGGATGCAGGTATCTATGGGCAGGAGAGTTTTATCAATTGGTATAAAAGATGGGAACAAAGAGTAGATCAAAATCAGGGTGGAATGAAACAGGCAAAAGAGATAATGCAGCATTACAACCCCGCCTTTATACCCCGCAATCACTTGGTGGAGGAAGCCCTGGAAGCGGTCTCTGTTCATGATAATTTTCAGCCCATTCACAAGCTTATGGATATTCTTTCCAAACCTTATGACCGGCCTGATGTGTTGTCATCCTATCAAAAACCTCCGGCACAGGGTGACTCAGGTTATCAGACATTTTGCGGAACCTGATAATCCTGTATTTTATTATTATGCTTTTCTGATTAACAATGCCTATTCTGTGGTTTTGATTGTGTATACCGGGTTCTTCAGGGCAGCCCTGATGGTTATTACAGACACCACAAGTATTGCAATTAAGAAAACGAATATTGCAGGTGTAATAAAGGCCAGCCATTGGATTTGTATCCTGTAGGCAAAGTTTTCGAGCCACCTCTGGCTGAAATACCATGCTACCGGCCAGGCAATCAGGTTAGAAATAACAAGGAGTATGGCGAATTCCATGTTCATCATTCGGGTAAGATTTCCAATGGAAGCACCCAGAACTTTACGTATTCCAATTTCCCTGGTTCGGGTGGTAACAGAATAAAGTGCCAGGCCCATCAGCCCCAAAATAGAAAGCAGAATTGCCAGTCCCGAGAAACTCATTATGATGAGCATTGTACGCCTGTCATCCTGGTAATACTCCCTGGCTTTCACTTCAACAAACTGGTATTGAAGGGGCCATTCCGGAGCTTCCTGCAGCCAAAGACTTTCCAGGTAACGCAACACGCTGGCTGAAGCCCCTTCCTGATATCGCACAAGGATATTGAAAAAATTAAACGGATAACTTTTGTCATCAACGTAAAAAACCATAGGTCCTACAGGTTCATGGGCGGAGCTGTAGTTGATGTTTTCTACCACACCGATAATCCTCCTGGGTTGGTTGTCAAAAAAACCTTCTAAATTTACTCCAATGGGGTCATCAACCCCCATCCTTTCCCACATAGCCTGGTTAATGATAGCGGTTTCGGAAAGGTCTGTAATCATTTCCGGTGAGAAGTCTCGCCCGGCCACGATCTCGCTTCTCAAAGTTGTAAAAAAGTCGGCATCGCATGAGATAATTGCACCATGGATCTGCTGCAGGCCATCTTTTCTTTCAAAGCTGAAATTAGAGAAGATATGAAGTGGTACCGGCGGAAGATTATGTGCAAGGCTAACATTTTTCACATGAGCATTTTGCTTCAACTGATCTTTTAGCCATACTGCCCTGGTATCCATTCTTTCATCCAGGGGGTTTTTGATAGCTATCAGGTTTTCCTTTTCATAACCGGGATGACGGACGGAGATGTAATTCATTTGCAGGTAAATCATCAGACTAACCACAATAAGAGATGTGGACACAGCAAACTGTAAAAGCAGCAGGATTTGTCTGAGACGAAACTGTATACCATGGCCAGCTACCTTTAATCTATCTGTCTGTTCAATTCCTCTCAGCGCAGTAATGGGTTTAAATCCTGAAATTACCAGTGCCGGATAGCCTCCGGCAATTAGAGTGATGATAAGCAATATGGCCAGTGCAAATATCCAGATCTGTGGACTTGCAAAAATTCCAACCGATAAACTTTTACCCGATATGGTGTTCAGAAAGGGGAGAGTTGATTCAATCAAAAGGAAAGAGAATAGCAGGGCAATTAATCCAATGATAAAGGTTTCTGAGAGAAACTGAATGATTAACCGAACCCGGCTTGCGCCCATGGTTTTCTTTATCCCTATCTCTCTTGCACGTTTCATTGACATGGCAACCGACAAGTTAATAAAATTGAAACAAGCCAGTGCAAGAATCAAAACAGCAATAAATGAAAAGATCTGCACCACCGTAATACTACCTGTATTGGCAACATCCCAGTCAATATCAGCTGA
>SLOJ01000007.1 GCA_007132585.1 Bacteroidales bacterium
TTATTCTTGCGGCAGATTTTTATGGCTGGTATGGTCTGCGTAAGCTTTTACGTCATGGTCTTTTTTTCAAATACCGGAAAAAAATCCTGAGAGCTTACTGGATCATGGATATCAGTTTCATCGTTTTTGCTATTGTATGGACCATCATCATCCGCACCAGCTCCTGGCCCGATTATGTGATGTATCGTAATTACTTCTATATTACAGGTGCATTCATACTTATTTTTGCTCCGAAGCTTGTTTTTCTGGTGTTTAATATTCTGGATGATTTGAAACTGATATTGCTTTTTGGTTTGAGAAAAGTAATGTCAGGTTTCCAAAAGAGCAGGGAAAGGATGATCCGTACATACCCTTTATTGCTTACCATTGGTTTTTTCTTGTCGCTGTTTATGTTCGGATGGGTAGTTTATGGAATTACATACGGTCGGTTCAATTTCCAGGTAAAGGAGGTTACGATTGAAATTGATGATTTGCCCGAATCATTCAACGGTTTTCGTTTTGTGCACATTACCGATACGCACTTTGGCAGTTTTGCGCGCAATCGTCCGGTTGAGCGTGCGCTTCGCAAAATTGAAAAACTGCCTATGGATGCGCTTATGTTTACCGGCGATATGGTAAATAATGAAGCGATAGAAGCTGAAAGGTTTATTGAAGCTTTTCAACGTTTAAACCCGCCTTATGGTATGTATTCGGTACTGGGCAATCATGATATGGGCGATTACCGCCGCTGGTATACCATTGAGGAAAAAGAAGCTAATCTGACACGTCTTGAGGAAGTGCAGCAGGAAATGGGTTTTACCCTTCTGCGTAACGACCACCGTTTTATTCATCGTGGTGATGATTCTCTGATGATCGCAGGTGTTGATAACTGGGGTTTGCCGCCCTTTGCCCAATTGGGTGATTTGCAAAAAGCCCTGGGCGATTATCCATGGTTTAGCAATACCATTTTACTTTCTCACGACCCATCGCACTGGCGCGAGCAGGTTTTACCCGAAACTCAGATTATGCTTACATTATCGGGGCATACACATGCCATGCAGGCAGGTTTCAGATTGCCATTTTTTAGGTGGAGTCCGGTTTCAGCTAAATACGCCGAATGGTATGGTCTTTACCGCGAATCTGATCAGTTTCTCTATATTAACCGTGGGTTTGGATTTATTGGTTTTCCCGGTCGCATGGGGATGAGACCTGAAATTACGCTTATTACATTAAAAAGAAATTAATTCCATGCTGCTTTTCTTATTGTAATTCATTGTTGTCCGTTTAATAATAAAATGTATGCCTGCAGCTATTGCAATTACACATAATTTGGATGTTTCGTCCCGCTGGGGCTTACCCGGGTCGGGTGTCATATAATCTACAAATGTTGCTGCTGCTCTGCAGCTCCAGAAAAAGCTGCAGAGCAGCCAAAACCCTTGTAGCCAATTATTTGGCTACACAAATCCAAAGCTGCAGCGCAGCGAAACATATAAATTTTATAACAGTGTCTTAACATCTTAAAGTTTTCGGGACAATAGAGATTGTAATTCTGGGGCATCGCTTTACAGTTTCTGCTGAAAAATTCGTACTTTCGTGCCCCCAAATCAGCGTTATGGCAAACCCGGTAAGAATAAAAAACAAGAAGGCATCATTTGAGTTTTTTCTCATTGAGAAATTTGTGGCCGGTATTGCACTCACCGGAACAGAGATAAAATCTATCCGCGGTGGTAAAGCCAGCATCAATGAAGCCTATTGTGCTTTTACCGGTGAAGAATTGTTTGTGCGTAATATGCACATTGCCGAGTACGATTATGGAACCTACAACAATCACGAACCCAAGCGTGAAAGAAAATTACTTCTCACCAAACGCGAGCTGAAAAAACTCAAAGCCAAACTGGAGGAAAAAGGACTTACCCTGATTCCCACAGTTCTCTTTATCAATGAAAAGGGTTTGGCCAAACTGGAAATTGCCCTTGGAAAAGGAAAAAAACTTTACGACAAGCGGGAAACACTCAAGCAGAAAGATATTAAGAGGGATTTGGAGAGGAGTGGGTTTTAGGTTTGTTTTATAGGTTGATGGGTTGTTATGTTGAGTAGTTGAGGGGTTTAGGGTCTTAAATTGGTTTTTTATTATTTTAAAAAGCATCAGCGGTATGGCAATGAGTTCTCTCGCTCGTACCTTGCTCAAGATGACAATAATCATAAAGTCGGGGAAAGTGAAAGGAGTGGCGGCGCAGCCGCCCCTCCTTTCACTATTTACCCCCACCGGCAATGTCATCCTGAGCGCAGCGAAGGATCTGTTGGCCATAAAGCTGCTGGCAATTAACACAAAGGAATCTAAGGAAGGAAGTGCAGCGAATGATCTAGCAGCCACTCTCGTAAATTCCGGGTTTGTTAATTGTTCTTTTAATCCTTATATACCTTATTTGGTTAAAAAATTTGTATAGCCAAAAACGCACGAAAGTTTTATTACCTCCCGCACCCCCTAACCCCCTGACAGGGGGAATCACCGACGCACACACAATCAGCTCTGTTTTTCTTTTCCGGATTTACTTTTACCTGTTTTCTTTACTTTTTCCCGGTGTAATGTGATAGCGCACCCGTAATTGACCAGCACCTTTTCGTTGTTCGACTTTTCGGGTTTTTGATTGTTTTTCGGTAGGCTTATCCTGGCCGGATGCAGTGGGTCGCATCCAGTAGGGCGGATTATCGGGATCGTAATCTTCCTCATCCTCTTCGGGCTCCAGTTCCCAGGAGTAAAACCTGCGCTGAGGACCTGTATCTTTGAAAAACAGTGCGAGTATTATACCTGCCACCATGCCCATTAGGTGACCTTCCCATGAAACCCGCTCTCTTAAAGGAAAAATTCCCCATACCATACTTCCGTAAAGAAAAGCTACCAGCAATGAAAGAGCCATCAGGCGAGGATGCCCCCTGATCACACCACTTACAAACAAGAATGCAGCCCAGGCATAAATAATGCCGCTTGCACCGATGTGATATGACGGACGGGCAAAAACCCATACCCATATACCACTAAAAATCCAGGAAAGTATCGTAATACGAACAGCCAGATCACGGTAAAAGTAAAATAATGTAGTGCCCAGTATAAGTAAGGGAAAAGTATTGGAAATTAAATGATCAAAACCTGAGTGGATAACAGGTGAAAAAATTATGCCCTGCAAACCTGAAAAAGTAAGCGGAAATACTCCAAATGTGTGCAATTCCAGATTCCAAATATTCTCAGCAATTTTTACAAGCCATAGAATGGCTACAAATAATGCAGGATAAAGGAATGCACTTACAAATCTGGTCATATCATTTTGCATGTTGAACTAATGTAGCATTTGAAAATTCATGACAGAAGTCAGTTGCGGAACCGTAAAAATACAATCTTTTCGTGAACAGGAGGTTTTAAGTTAAGTTTTGTATGCAGGCATTTTATATTTTTTTTACACAATAAAAAGTGGTAGTTTACACGTTTTATCTACTTTTGTCGGTTCACCAACAGATATTTAATAAACAATAAACCTGAAAAGGAGTTTATATAAAGTAAATGTCTTTACAGATTTTTTATGTAAAATGCGAATCGTGAAATTTCTTTAAACTTGATTTTAATTGCTTCACCAAATTTTTAACTAACACATATAACCTAATGTATTTCAAAAACTTGTCAGTATATCTGAGGACATTCTTCGTTTTATTCTTCTTCAGTGCAACCATTTTCGGCTCTTATGCCCAGGCTTCTCCTGAGGCAACAGAAAAATTTATCAGGGCAATGCGTATTGTTAATTTTTTCTATGTGGATTCAGTTGATAACGGAAAACTGGTAGAAGACGCAATTCGTGGAATGCTTAAGGAATTAGATCCTCATTCTGTTTATCTTTCTGCTGAAGAGTTGCGCCAAGCCAACGAACCTCTGCAGGGTAGTTTTGATGGAATAGGGGTTCAGTTTAATATTATTAATGACACCATTGTTGTAGTTTCACCGGTACCGGGCGGACCCAGCGAGAAGGTAGGGATCTTACCCGGTGATAAGATCGTTGAAATTGATGGTGAAAAGTCAACCGGAAGCAACGTAAATACCAATTTTGTTATGGAGCGCCTCAGGGGTGAGCGTGGTACTAATGTGGATGTAGGTATTTACAGGCGCGGTGTTTCGGAAATTCTTGATTTTACAATTACACGTGATAAAATCCCCATAAACTCGCTGGATGCCGCATTTATGGCTTCATCGGAGATTGGGTACATTAAACTAAACCGTTTCTCACGTACTACCATACGAGAATTTCGCGATGCCTTGAGAGATCTTATGGCCCAAGGTGCAATACATCTTATTCTTGATTTGAATTATAACTCAGGTGGATTCCTTGATGTGGCTATTGATCTGGCAGATCAGTTTCTCGACAGGGATAAACTTATTGTGTATACAGAAGGAAGTGCAAGTCCGAGACAAGAATTTAAATCTACCAATGCAGGTAATTTCAAAAGTGGAAAGCTTGTAGTATTGATCAATGAAGGAAGTGCTTCGGCCAGTGAAATTGTTGCCGGTGCTGTTCAGGATTGGGACAAAGGATTACTTGTAGGACGCCGTTCTTTTGGTAAAGGATTGGTTCAAAGGCCTTTCGAACTGCCCGATGGAAGTGCAATAAGGCTCACTACAGCAAGGTACCACACACCCACCGGAAGAAGTATACAAAGACCCTATGAAGAAGGCACCGAATCATATTACCAGGATTTAAGCAACCGGCTCAGGTCTGGTGAGCTGGTAAGTGCAGAAAATATTCAGTTTCCCGACTCACTCAAGTACTTTACCAAAGTGAACAAGCGCGAAGTATACGGTGGCGGCGGAATTATGCCCGACTTCTTTATTCCGCTTGATACAAACAGTGTTTCAACCTACTACAGCAGATTGCTGCGCACGGGAGCAATCAATACATTCAGCATTGAATATGCCAACGAAAACAGAGATCAATTGCTACAAAGTTATCCCGAAATAGACTATTTTATCAGTAATTTTGAAGTAGAAAATGATTTGCTGGAAAAATTGTATGCGCATGCTTCGTCGCAGGGTATTGAAAGAACGGAAGATCAAACAGAGCAAGGAGATGAAAGGCTTGAATTACGATTGAAAGCCCTTATTGCCAGGAGTTTGTGGGATTTTAATGCATTCATACAGGTTAGTATGCAGGCCGATGAAGCCTTTTTACGTGCAGTGGAAATTATTGAAGATGGTACATTTAACAGAATGAATATAAAATATAAATAATAGCTGTTCAGGATTCAGCGTCAATAAAACTGATAACATCATACAGGGAATTCAAAACCGGATTCCCTGTTTTTTTAAGCCTTTCATGATGCTGATGGCCCTTTGAGATAAGTAAACTCTGTACATTTATTTCACTGGCAACTTCTGCATCGTGCAATGTATCGCCAATAAAAACACAACGTGTTGTGTCAATTTTCTGATCACTTATGAGCTGCCTTGCTATAGTGGTTTTGCCAAATGCAAGATTATCATTGATGCCTGCCACCTTTTGAAAATAATGCAGGATATTACGTTCTTTAACCGATTGAATTAAAGCACTGTGTTCCATTGCCGAAACGATGTACTGCCGGTAACCTTTTTTTTCAAAATAATCCAATACGCTTACAGCATCATTGAAAAGGGGTACTTGACTGATACCTGCAGTGTAATGCAAAATAAATTCCTCAGCAGGAATCTCAAAGGGTTCTGTGGCAAAATCGAAACCCAGTTTGCTGTAATAATCTTTTACAGGAAAGGTGAAAACCTGCAGATACCTGTCGGAACAAAGCAAAGGAAGTTTACGTTGCTTTAAAAGCCTGTTCATGCTTTTGATGCATAAACTCATATCATTAAGCAAAGTGCCGTTCCAGTCCCACAAAATGGTATTAATGTTTTTTACACGCATACAGGTAAACTCATTTTTTTTGAAAGACAAAATTAAAGTTTTGTTAAGACTGAGTTCCCGGATTTATGAAAAAAACTTAGGTTTGCAAATCAAAGAAAAAAAATCATGAATTTAACTATCGTTATCATAATTATTACTGCGGTAACTTCATTCATTGCTTTTGGCAACCAGCCCGCATTTTACAAAATGAAGTTTAATGCTTATCTTATTCACCACAACCGGCAGTGGCATCGCTTTTTTACTTATGCCCTGATCCATGCCGACTGGATGCATTTGCTGGTGAATATGTTTGTATTGTGGTCGTTTGGCAGCCTTGTAGAACAATTATTTCAGGTACACTTTGCCCAACAGGCTACTTTTTATTATCTCTTATTGTATGTTGGGGGTGTATTATTCTCTACTTTACCTTCTTACGGGAAACATAAAAATAATGACTTCTATAATGCCGTGGGAGCCAGCGGGGCTGTTTCTGCTGTTTTGTTTTCCAGTATCATTATGTACCCCCAGGGAACCATTATCTTCCTGTTTTTGCCTTTCCCCATACCGGCATGGATATTCGGAATACTCTACCTGGTTTACTCGGCTTACATGGCAAAACGGGGCTCCGATAATATTGGTCATGATGCTCACTTCTGGGGTGCAGTTTATGGTGTTGTTTTTACCATTGCATTAAACCCATCCTTTTTTCCGGAGTTTTTCAGAAATATTTTGGGGTAAATAATATGAAAGGTGCTTTAGTTAATATTAACGGACAATTACTGAATGCTAATGATGCAACTATCTCTTATGATAACCGGTCGTTTCGATATGGCGATGGTTTTTTTGAAACCATACGCTGCATAAAGGGGAAGCCCCTTTGGATACAAGATCATCATCATCGTATTCGAAGATCTGCCGAACTACTAAAGTTCAACCTTTCTGATTATTCAACTGTTAAGTTTTTTACTGAGCAGATTCATAATCTGCTCAGTGTAAACGGCATGGAAAAAGCTGCAAGAGTACGTTTGAGTATCTGGCGTGAATCTAAAGGTTTTTACCTACCCGATGAAAACAACACCGGCTATATGATTGAAGCTTCAATGCTTGATAATGAACTGTTTATGCTCAATAAAAAGGGACTACTGGTGGGTGTTTATGATCAGTTGCAGAAACCAACCGGGTTTTTGAGCGGGTTAAAAAGTTCAAATGCGTTGGTATATATTTTGGCTTCACTTTTTGCCGCAGAAAATCGTTGGGATGATGCCCTTATCCTTAATACTCATGGAAATATTGCAGAAGCCACAAGTTCCAATGTTTTTATTGTGAAAAAGAATGCAATTTATACGCCCGGTATCAGTCAGGGCTGTGTAGAAGGAGTTATGCGCATCAACATATTACGTCTGGCAGCTTCTGCCGGATACAATGTTCATGAAACTTCAATTACTTCAGATAATCTGCTTGATGCAGATGAAGTTTTTCTTACCAACACCATTGGAGGCGTTCAATGGGTGAAGGCATTCAACGATAAAAGGTACTATAACAAAGTTGCTTCTCATCTTATCGAACTACTGAATTTATCTATTCACGGCAGTATTGTTTAAAACTTTTTCCGGGTTTTATGGAAAAAATTCTGTCTGCCGGGGCATAATCCTATCTGTTTGTTTACAGATTACTTTTTGGGGTATATTACTTTGTTTCAAAGCTATTTGCTGATGGCCAAACTAAGTTATATTTACGGTGTAAATTAAGTGTAACCGGTATTCTATGTTATGAGTATAAAGTTTTGAGTGGTTACACAATATATTTTTCGTTCATAATTTACCAAAAAACTGCCGTTGTGATAAAGGGGAAACTTAAAATTGGTCAAAAGCTTCAGCTCTGGGTTTTATTCTTAACCGGAGTTGTATTTGCCTCAGCTATAGGCTACATCAGCTTAAAGAACCGTGAAAAGGCATTACGCGATACATCTGAAATTGTAAACGGCTATGCTGCCAATTATGCCGAAAATATCAGTAACTCTTTCAATGCTGATATGGTTGTTGTTCGCACACTGGCCCAGGTTTTTGACGTGCACAAAGAAATGTCAAAAAGCCAGTGGAACCCACTCTTTGTAAATATGTACCGCAGGGTATTTGAAAACAATCCGCATTTTTATGCATTATGGGATAGTTGGGAATACGCTCACATTGATCCTGACTGGCAGTTGCCGCATGGTCGTTTTCTGAACTATCATTTTCGTAAGAATGGCTCTGTGGGTTATCAGGAATTGGAACGCAGTCTTGATGGTGACCCTCCGTTGTATGCAACGGCTAAGAACAGCGGCAAGGAAATGATCTGGGAACCTTACCCTGATCAGTTGGAGGAGGGCGCTACAGGTACTACTTTAATGACTACGTTTACAGTACCCATGTTTCATGATAACGATTACATCGGTTTGGTGGGTCTTGATATTGCTCTCTCCAGCCTTCAGAAAATGATTGCCGGAATCAGTCCTTATGAAGATGCCTATGCTTTTCTGGTTTCAAATAACGGCTTATACGCCGCTCATCCCCGCGAAGGTATGCTTGAGCAGCCTCTTACCCATAACCTGGGTGCCGATGATGATGAATTTCATATCCTGGAACGGATCAGAAAGGGAGAAGCCTTTAGTTTTAGCAGCAACCGCGAAAAGTATGAAACCTATTATTATTCATTTGCTCCTGTTTTTGTGGGTGAAACAGATACTCCCTGGTCGATGGGTATGGCAGTACCTATAAAACATATAAGACAGGAAGCACGTAATCATTTTATCATTTCGCTTGTCATCGGAATTGCCGGCTTGCTTATTATCGGTTTTGTTATTTCGTTGTTTTCTCAAAAAATATCAAAACCCATAAGAAAAATTACCGGCCTGATGAAAAGACTTGCCAGGGGGCAGATCAACAACTCCATGAAGCTAAATATTAATACCAATGATGAATTGCAGGAAATGGCTGAAGCTTTTAATACCAGCATTGGTGGCTTACTTGAAAAAACAGAATTTGCATCAAGCATTGGCAAAGGCGATCTGGATGCTGAACTGAATCTGCTTAGCAA
>SLOJ01000021.1 GCA_007132585.1 Bacteroidales bacterium
ATATTGAAGGTTTGTTTCTGAGCTCAGGTGTAATGGTTAGCCCCGATTATACCATGGAACGGCTAATTGCCATTGCCCGCACATTAAGGACAGAGCATAAGTTTAACGGGTACATCCATCTGAAAGCCATTCCCGGTGCCAGTGCTGATCTGATAAATGAAGCCGGACTGTATGCCGACCGGCTGAGTGTTAATATTGAAATTCCATCTGAGCCTAACCTGAAATTGCTTGCCCCGGAAAAAGATTTCACCAGTGTGCTTTCTCTCATGAAACAGATTTCAGGTGGCATCATCAGCAACAAAGAGGAAAGGAAAAAATACCGGAAAGTTCCCCGGTTTGTTCCTGCGGGTCAAAGCACACAGTTGATTGTGGGTGCAAGTCCTGAGCCCGATCTCCAGATATTAAAACTTGCATCGGGGCTTTACAATGAACAAAAATTAAAAAGGGTTTATTATTCGGGATATGTACCTGTTAATGCGGGTGATGCCCGACTTCCTGTGCTTAAGCAACCTCCGCTTATAAGAGAAAACCGGCTTTATCAGGCCGACTGGCTTATGCGGTTCTATGAATTCAGTTACGATGAAATTCTGGATGATGAACATCCTGTCCTGGATTTGAATATGGATCCCAAACTGGCATGGGCTTTACGAAACCCGCAGTTTTTCCCGGTTGATTTGAATTCTGCTCCTTATGAGATGATATTGCGTATCCCTGGCATTGGTGTAAGATCAGCAAAGCTGATCAAGGCTAACCGGAAATTCGGAAAGATTTCCTTTTTGCATCTGAAACGTATGGGCGTAGCACTTAACCGGGCAAAATACTTCATACTTTATCGCGAACTTCCTGTAAAAGGATACCGGTTTCAACCTGACCAGGTGAAGAGAAAACTGATCGGATCGAAACAAAATACCGGTTTACAATTAAGTTTATTTGAATAACGAGTAACTATTGCATCCCCAAATATTTAAAGGCATCATAAATCAGGAAAGCCGGCCAAACAATAGCCTTTAAGAAACCAAGTACTCCAACCCAGAATCCGGTTGCCTGCGAAATGAAATAAATGGCCGCACCAATAAAACCTAAACCATAAACTGCTCCCGATGGGGCATTGCTGTGAACTTCTTTTTTCATCTTTTACGTTTTTTAGTGGAAATCAATTGTGGATTTCTTACGTGATTAAATTTTTATCCTGCCTGACTCCCTGAATTCATTAAAATTACTTTTAAATATGCCGGATAATTGGTAAATTACAACAATTATTTACAGAGGATTTTTATCAATATGAACGCAGGATTTAACACACTAAAATTATGAAAGAGTTTTTAGAAAACAATGAATTTCAACAAGTTTTGAAAAAAGCTGAAAAGTTTTCCAACGGGAAAAAAAGATTTTCTGATATTGAAGACAGACAGGGCAATCAATATGTTGACCTGGTGCAGGAAGGAGGGGGCGTATTGGGGGTAGCACTGGTAGGCTATACATATGTGCTCGAACATGCGGGAATTCGTTTCTTCAGTCTTGCAGGTACATCTGCCGGAGCAATAAATACCATGATGCTGGCAGGGTTGGGACCGGTTGAACAAGCAAAATCTGAGAAAATCCTTGATATACTCAGCAACAAGAACCTTTTTGATCTGGTGGATGGTGACCGGCCGGTGAGAAAGCTTATACAAAGGCTTATAAGAGGTGAGTCAGGTATTGGATGGCTGATTGCCCGAAATGCAATCCGATTTTATAATATTCTTACCCGTAAGTTGGGGCTGAACCCGGGAAAGGATTTTCGCCAATGGATTTCTGCCGAATTGGGCAAGAACAATATTTCTACCATGGGAGATCTGGCACGATTGCGGGGTAAATTGCCCGTAGGATTCAAAAATGTAACGGAAGGAGGTACAGAAGGGATGCTTCCAAAACTGGCAATCATTGCAGCTGATATAACTACTCACAGCAAAATTGAATTTCCCAAAATGACAGAATTGTTTTTTGAGAAGCCCAATGAAGTATCACCGGCTGAAGTGGTACGAACCTCTATGTCCATACCGCTGTTCTTTGAGCCTGTATCATGGAAAAATATTCCCAATACAGGTAAAACAAAAGAAAAAGCCTGGATAGAACATTGCCGGTACTTTGGACCCGTGCCTCCGAAAGTTACATTTGTGGATGGCGGGTTGCTCTCCAACTTTCCCATTAATGTATTTCACCGTAGTGATGGCGGGGTGCCACGCATGCCCACCTTTGGAGTAAGGCTGAGTACCTATCGCCAGGACTATTCTGAAATTAAAGGGCTGAAATCAATGACAGGCGCCATGATAAGCACCATGCGGCAGATACATGATTATGACTTCCTGAGACGTAATCCCGATTATTCACAACTAATCTGCCATATTAATGCGGATAAGGATTTTAACTGGCTTGATTTTGAGATCAGTCGCGATGAACAGGTAAAAATGTTTTTGCTGGGTGCAAGGCAGGCTGTAAAATTCCTTGAATCTTTTGACTGGGAGAATTATAAAGAAACCAGGAGAAAATTATCCGAGGTAACCAAGCATTAGTTGTGAATTAGTGAATCTCAATTAAAGAATTTTTCTGCCAGACCCGATTTTTTGTAATTTTGATAAAAATCAGATGCTATGACTAAAGAAACCCTGAAAACTCTTTCTAAACTTCCCGATATGAAAGTGAAAGAAGTTTCCGATTTCGCTTTTTTTTTATTAAAGAAGTGTGATGAAGAAATTTTACAAAGCGGTATTGAAAATCTGGTAAGTAAATCTCAAACTTTCAGTTTTCTTAAAGATGAAGAAGATTTATATACTGTTGAAGATATAAAGTAAATAAATTAAAACCTGATAATTCAATGACAAAAAAACGCATTGTAGTACTTACCGGCGCAGGTGTAAGTGCCGAAAGCGGTATCAGTACTTTTCGCGATAGCGGCGGGTTGTGGGAGAAATATGATATTATGGAAGTAGCTACTCATGAAGCATGGGTCCGCAATCAGGATCTGGTTATGGAATTCTATAACCAGCGACGTAAGCAGCTTTATGAAGTAGAACCCAATGCTGCCCATCATGCCCTTGTAAAACTGGAAGAAAAATACGATGTTCACATCATTACCCAGAATGTTGACGACTTACACGAAAGGGCAGGCTCCAAAAAAGTAATGCATCTGCATGGCGAGCTGAAGAAAGTAAGAAGCAGCATCGATGAAAACCTGGTTTACGATCTGGATGGATGGGAGTTGAAAAAAGGGGATAAATGTGAGAAAGGTTCACAACTGCGGCCACATATAGTATGGTTTGGTGAACCCGTACCCATGATTCCTGAAGCGGCTCAGCTGTCATCTACTGCCGATATTTACATGATTATTGGTACATCCTTGAATGTTTATCCCGCTGCGGGTCTTGTAGGTTACACACCTCCCGGGTGTCCTGTTTATCTTATTGATCCGGCTGAAGTACCCGTTTCACATATTCCCGGAGTGAAAGTGATCAGGGAAAAGGCCGGAAAAGGAACTGCTGAACTCGTTGAGAAACTTTTGAAGGAAGCCTGATGATGAAGAAAATCTCCATGGATGAGCTTGGAAGGGTAAGCCCTGATAAATTCAAAGAGCTAAAAAAATTTCCACTTGTAATTGTGCTTGACAATATTCGCAGCATGATGAATGTGGGTTCTGTATTTCGCACCGCTGATGCTTTCAGGATAGAAAAGATACTTCTTTGTGGAATTACAGCCTGCCCGCCCCACAAAGAAATACACAAAACGGCACTTGGTGCCACCGAATCAGTTGAATGGCAATATTTTGATGATACAATTGATGCCGTTAAAGCATTGCGAAATGAAAATTATCAGGTATTTGCCCTTGAACAAACCACGAAAAGCCAATCATTGAAGGACTTTCGGCCCGGCAAAGATATTAAATATGCTCTCGTTTTTGGTAATGAAGTAAAGGGCGTGCAGGATAAGGTGTTGCAACAATGCCATGGCTCAATTGAAATACCACAGTTTGGCACCAAACACTCTTTCAATATTTCGGTTACTGTCGGAATTACATTGTGGGATTTTTTTTCAAAATCGGGACAGTTCAATCATTTGAATCAAATCGGGTAACATTGCAAACAAATCGGAACTTCATGTAAATCCTATCTGTGCTTCATATATTATAAGGGAAAAGCATTCCTGAAAATCCTTACTTTTGCAGTTAAAAGCTTACCACCATGCGCATAGATATTCTTACTATATTTCCTGAAATGTTTGACGGTCCTTTTTCTCATTCCATTGTAAAGCGTGCAAAGGAAAAAGGTCTTGTGGAGATTCATCTTCACAATATACGGGATTATGCTAGCGATAAACACCGCAGGGTTGATGATTATCCTTTTGGCGGGGGGGCAGGTATGGTAATGATGATAGAGCCTGTTTTGAATTGCATAAATGATTTGAAAAAAGATCGTGATTATGACGAAATCATTTTCCTGACTCCGGACGGAGAAAGGTTTGATCAGCCCATTGCTAATCAGTTATCTGTTTTGAAGAATATCATTTTGCTATGCGGTCATTACAAGGGGATTGATGAGAGGCTTCGTGAGTATATTATTACCCGCGAAATAAGCATCGGCGATTATGTACTTTCAGGAGGTGAACTGGCTGCAGCTGTGGTTACCGATAGTATTGTGAGAATAATACCCGGTGTTCTGGGTGACGAAACATCAGCATTGTCCGATTCCTTTCAGGATAGACTGCTTTCTCCCCCGGTGTATACCAGGCCTGCTGATTATAAGGGATGGAAAGTTCCTGAAATACTTCTGTCGGGGCACGACAGAAAAATTGCTGAATGGCGACACGATCAGGCTCTGGAAAGAACCCGCAGAAGAAGACCGGATTTACTTAAAGATGATTTTAAGTGATTATTAAAACCATGGAAAACATTGAGAAATCAATTTTTTAAAACCTCATGAAATTTAAAACATATTCTTTTTTTATTTCAATTATTTCTCTAACTTTGCACTCCCTTTTACGAAAAATATTTGTAAACCTATCATTTTGAAATAATTCCCGGGCACTTCGCTCAAAAATAACGATTAAAATACAGAGTCATGAACCAGATGGAAATAATGAATTTTGTGCAGGATGTAATTACTGAGAAAAAAGAATACCCTGCATTTAAGGCAGGAGATACAATTACTGTGCATTATAAAATCAAGGAAGGTAACAAGGAAAGGATTCAGCCATTTCAGGGAGTAGTTCTCCAGAGAAGAGGAAGCGGTGCCACTGAAACTTTTACCATGAGAAAGATATCAGGAAATATTGGTGTGGAAAGAATTTTTCCAATCAGTTCCCCTTTTATTGAGAAGATTGAACTTAATCGCCGTGGTGTGGTTCGCAGGGCAAGAATCTTCTACCTTCGTGAGTTGCGCGGTAAGAAAGCCAGAATTAAGGAAAGAAGAGTATAAGCAATCCTTATAGAAAAACAGGAGCCATTGGAAAAAACCAGTGGCTTTTTTTTTATAATTTTGTAGATGAAAGGTTAAGATTAAGACTGTGCGGTAGCGATTTGGGATTGAGATTAAGATTAAGATTAAGACCAGGATTAAGCTATTTTAATACCAATCAACCAATCAACATCCAGACCCCTAAATATCAAAACAAAACATACGAACTATGAAAAAACTTATCGAATGTGTACCCAATTTTAGTGAAGGAAATGACATGGGGATCATTAAGCAGATCACCAGTGAGATTGAATCGGTAGATGGAGTAAAATTGCTTGATGTCGACCCGGGTAAAGCAACCAATCGTACTGTTGTTACCATGGTAGGTACACCTGATGAAGTAATTGATGCCGCTTTCAAAGCTGTCAGAAAAGCAGGTCAACTGATTGATATGAGTAAGCATAAAGGTGAGCATCCCCGTATGGGTGCCACTGATGTATGCCCACTGGTTCCTGTGGCAAACATCACTATGGAAGAGGTTGTGGAATATGCCCGAAAGCTTGCGGAAAAAATCGGTAATGAACTCAACATTCCTGTATATTGCTATGAGAATGCCGCATTCGAAAAAAAACGCCGTAACCTGGCAAATTGCCGCAGCGGAGAATATGAAGGGTTACCTGATAAGATGAAAAACCCTGAGTGGAAGCCGGATTTCGGACCTGCCGAATTCAACGCAAAAAGCGGAGCTACGGCCGTTGGAGCGCGCGATTTCCTGGTGGCTTATAACATAAACCTGAATACCACTTCTACACGCCGCGCCAATGCCATTGCATTTGATGTAAGAGAAAAAGGGCGTGTAAAACGCGAAGGTAACCCACTTACAGGTAAGATTGTAACCGATGAAAAGGGCGATAAAGTATATATTCCGGGAACACTAAAAGCAGTTAAAGCCATTGGTTGGTTCATCGAAGAATATGGTGTTGCACAGATATCCATGAACCTGACAAATATTTCCATTACACCGGTACATGTAGCCTTTGATGAAGTAGAGCAAAAAGCTGCTGCCAGGGGTATAAGGGTTACCGGTTCGGAACTGGTAGGTCTTGTTCCGCTGAAGGCTATGGTTGAAGCTGGAAAATATTTTCTGCGTAAACAACAACGCAGCGTGGGTGTTTCAGAAGCTGAACTGATCAAGATTGCGGTGAAATCTATGGGTCTTGATGAGCTGAAACCCTTTAACCCCAAAGAGAAGATCATTGAATATATGATCGATGAAGAAGCAGGTAACAAACTTATAGATATGAAAATGCAGGAGTTTGCAGATGAAACTGCAAGCGAGTCTGTAGCTCCCGGAGGGGGTTCCGTGTCAGCCTATGTGGGAGCTCTGGGTATATCTCTTGCCACAATGGTTGCCAATATTTCTTCGCACAAACGAGGATGGGATGAGAAATGGGAATTTTTTGGAAAATGGGCAGAAAAAGGACAAGCTATCAAGGATGAACTTACATGGTTGGTTGATGAAGATACCCGTTCCTTCAACCGCATTATGGAAGCTTTTGGCATGTCAAAATCAACCGGTGAGGAGAAAAAAGCCCGAAAGCAAGCTATTCAGGATGCAACAAAATATGCCATTGAAGTTCCTTATAAAGTAATGCAGAAAGCATATGAAAGCATGGATATAATACAGGAAATGGTTGAGAAAGGAAATCCTGCTTCTGTAACCGACGCCGGGGTGGGTGCACTTTGCGCCCGCACTGCCGTTATGGGTGCTTTTATGAATGTCCGTATCAATACAGCTGACCTTGAAGACAAAGCATTTGTAAAGGATATTACTGATAAAGGCCGGGAGATACAGGATGCAGCCATTAAGAAAGAACAGGAGATTATAAAAATGGTGGAAGAAAGAATGGGGTAATAGGGTAGGTTAGAAGTCCGAAGTCGGAAGTCCGAAGTCGGAAGACGGAAGCTAAGGGCGACAGCCCTTAGTCCCGATAGCCCTAGGTGATTCGGGAACCGAAGACTTAAGTTCGAACCAAGGCGAAGCCGAGCTTAGCGAAGATAAATTCGAAAATCGAAATCCGAAATCTTAAACCTTAAATCCTTAATTTCTCATTTTCTTATTTTCTCACTTTCTCAATAACCTAATAACTCAATAACTTAATAACTTATAACCCAAAATGGATGATATTGTCTCGCCTGTGGCGGTGGTAGATGAAGACAAATGCCGCCGCAACATCAGGCAAATGGAAAAAAAAGCCCGTGAAGCCAATGTAATATTCCGGCCGCATTTTAAAACCCATCAATCAAATGCTATTGGCAGATGGTTCCGTGATGCAGGAGTTGAAAAAATAGCTGTTTCATCATTTAGTATGGCCGAATACTTTGCCCGGGATAACTGGCAGGATATTATGGTGGCATTTCCCGTAAATGTAAGAGAGATGAATAAAATTAATGATCTGGCTTCCCGCTTGCGTTTAGGTATTTTAATTTCTGATGCTGATGTACTTGATACACTGAAAAAAAAGCTGTTAAATTTTGTAGATTTTTATTTGAAAATTGATGTGGGAAGTCACCGGACGGGCTTTGATCAGGATGATAAAACACAAATAGAAAAGGTACTGCAAAAAGCTAAACAAAACCCTAATATGAGATTTAAAGGCTTTGTTGCACATGCCGGTCATACTTACCATACTACATCGCTTAATGATGTGCAGAAAATTTTCATTAAAGGTTCTGAGGAAATTGCAAATTTAAAAGAATACTTCATTAAAGATTATCCAGGAATAATTGCATCATGGGGCGATACTCCCACCTGTAGTCTGATGAATGAATTTCCTGGTATAGACGAAATCAGGCCGGGCAATTTTGTGTTTTATGATCTCATGCAATACCATCTTGCATCCTGCGACTGGGATCATATTGCTATGGCTGTGGCAACTCCCGTTGTGGCCAGGCATCATCAGCGTAAGGAAATAGTACTGTACGGTGGTGCAGTTCACCTTTCGAAGGATTCAATGGAAATAGACGACAATCTAATATATGGTGAAGTTGTAAGGTTTACAGAAAGGGGATGGGAGCCATTCACGAAACCCATTTATGTAAATCGTTTGTCACAGGAGCATGGCATTTTTACTTGTCCTGATGAATACTGGGATATGTTTACTCCGGGGTCATTGGCTGGTGTGGTTCCGGTGCATTCATGTCTTGCAGCAGATTTGCTTAAAAACTACTATGAAATTAATGAGGGCGTATTTATTGATTCCTGATATCTTCCATTGATATTATTGAGATTCATAACCTGTGAAATGTTTTTTTAACAGGTA
>SLOJ01000084.1 GCA_007132585.1 Bacteroidales bacterium
ATGCTTCATGTCAAATACTATTGATAAATTATGTCAAACCTCACCAGTTACCACCACGTGTTCTTTCAATATCAGGAGCTGTACCGGGTATGGGAAGTGCCGGGTTAATTTCAGGCACAGGCCCCATTGCATACTCTGCAGGACCCAGCCTCAGGTTCGAAGCCATCATCTCATCCCAGGTCACTACACGCCCGGTAATGGCAGACTCGCGGCCCATAACACCGCACATCGTCGCTGCGGCAAGGTCATGAGTCTGGTTGAGCGGAGTATTGGTACGGATAGCAGTTACAAAGTTAATGTGCTCCTCATCATATGATGATATAGCAACCCTGTTGGTAGGCCTGCCCTCCTCATCAAGGGGATATTCATACTCCCAGATCAGATTACCGTCATTGTCCCATATCCTGTTCTGGCAGTTGGTGTAACCCTTCGTGCCAAAGATCATAAATCCGTGTTTGTTGTCACAACCATCAATGCACCTTGTCTTGCAATTGAAGATCCTGCCGTCATCGAATTCATATTCGACGCTGTAGAAATCATAAATATTCCCAGTGGGCCTCCTGTGCCTGCCGCCAAAACCAAGAGCCTTCACAGGATGCTTGCCAAAGAAAAGACTTACCATATCAATCTGGTGTACCGCTATATCAACATTATCACCTCCCGAAAGCCAGTTCCAGTTCATCCAGTCCCTCAGCATAGCCTCCATATCGCTCCACCCGGGCTGCCGGTTTACATGCCAAATCTTACCCCTAACATCCCATGCGTTGGCAGAAACCAAATCGCCTATAGCGCCATTCCGGACCATGTTGCGGGTAGTCAGATAATCCCGCTGGTGCCTGAAGTTTGTCCCCGCCACTACAACAAGCCCGGCCGATTCAGCCATCCTGCCGGCAGCCATCACCGTACGTACACCTACAGGATCAACCGCGCAAGGCTTCTCGATAAAAATGTGCTTCCTGGCCTGAACAGTGGCCTCAAAATGCTGCGGTCTGAAATGCTGGGGAGTAACATGCAAAATCACATCAACATCAGAATCAATGACCTTCTTGTATGCATCAAACCCGACAAAACAGTTCTCTTCGGGAACATCAACCCCGGCTCTGTCTCTCAATGCTGTCCGGCATCGGTCAATGCGGTGCTGGAAAACATCGCCAAGGGCTGTTATCTGAAGGTTGGGACCCGACCTGAGAAAATTAAAAGCAGCGCCGGTGCCGCGCCCTCCGCAGCCGACAAGCCCGGCTTTCAGGACAGGCCCGTCAGGTGCAGAATCATAAAATACAGGAGCAGGGTATCTTGACCTTCCTCTGTTACAAGATGAGAGTAAATAACCGGCGCCAACAGCACCGGCCAGTCCAAGGGCGGCAGCATCACCGAGAAATTCACGTCTGGTTTTAGGTTTGGGATTGTTGTTCATTTAAATTTGATTTTAATTGGAAAGTAGCTTTTAGTGTTGGATATCTTAATTAACGAAACACGAGCTTATTTGATAATCTCACTGATTCTTACAATCCTGCTTTCATCTACAGATTTTTTAGCAGCAAGTCCTATTGCAATGGAAAGTAACCCAGCCTCTCCACCAACAGGCATATTGCTACCCGAAGCAAGAGCGTCAATGAATTCACCCATCTCAAGATTGTAAGATGTATCATATCTTTCCAAAAAAAAGTGCAGTGGCAGATCAGAAGAGACACCTGATTCAGTAAAAAGTTTGTGATGGTTTGGGAAGTTATTTTCAGCCTGCGCCATTCCTTTACTTCCAAAAACCTCAAGTCGCTGATCATATCCATAAACTGCTTTCCTGCAATTATCAATAACAGCCATCGAATCATCTTCAAAGATCAACGTTATAATTGCAGTGTCAATATCTCCGGCTTTGCCTATTTCCGGATCAACCATGACAGCGCCCTTAGCAAAAACTTCCTTGACCTGCTTTCCTGAAATGAAACGTGCCATATCAAAGTCATGAATGGTCATATCTAGAAACATGCCTCCTGATACTTTAATGTATTCGATTGGTGGTGGCCCAGGATCCCGGCTGGTAATTTTAATAATCTGCAGATCACCAATGGCTCCCGCTGATATCAGCTGCCGTATTTTTTTAAATTCCGGATCAAAACGGCGGTTAAATCCAAGCATAAGCTTTACACCACAATCGTCAACAATTTTCAGAACCTCTTCTACCCGGTCCAAAGAAAGATCCAGCGGTTTTTCGCAAAATATATGTTTTCCTGCTTTAGCAGCTTTTATCACATAGTCGGCATGAGTATCAGTAGGCGAACAGATTACAACAACATCCAACTCGGGGAGGTTGAGCATCTGATCATAATCAGTGAAGAAATCAGGTACGTGAAACTCATCGGCAATCGATTTGGACTCATCGGAAACATCCATGACGGCTACAACTTCCACTTCAGGAAAGTTGCGACTTAAATTTTTCAGATGAATTTTTCCTATACGGCCAAGACCGGCTACAGCAAATTTTAATTTTTTCATAACTGTTTTCTGTTTATTTTAAAGTCCCAGTGATTTTATATAATTCCTGTTATTGGCAGCACATTTTTTCGGAGAGCCCATCCCGGGAAGTACATCCTGTTCAACAACAATCCATCCATCATAACCATTCTTATTGAGTATGCTGACAATAGAGCGAAAATCTACATACCCTTGTCCCAGTTCACAAAAAACACCATTTTCGACCGATTTGAAATAGTCATACTGATATTTAAAGGAATCCTCACCTACCCCCGGGTCATAATCTTTGAAGTGCACATGCCAGGTCCGTGTGAAATATTTATTCAAGGCTTCAACAGGATTACCTCCCCCAAAAGCATAGTGCCCCATATCAAGGCAAAGGCCCAGCAGGGAAGGATCAGTATGCTCCATCAGTTTATCAACCTCCAGGGGAGTTTCAACATAGCCCCCGCAATGATGATGAAAAACTGTGCGAATATTGTACTTTTCAAGAACTGCTTTAGCAACTTTTTCTGCACCTGAGGCAAAAATAATCCACTGATCATCTGTCAATCCCATTTCTGGTGTAATTCTTCCGGCATTTTTGGTTCGTTCTTTAACGGAACCATTGTCATCGGCCAGAACAACAAAGGCATCTTTATAACCGGCATCATACATTAACTTTGCCGTCCTGAGTGCAGCTTCTACACCATCATCATGTTCTTTACTGGCAGCAAGCGCTACAGGCACAAAAGCACCTATTAACTGCAAATCTTTTTCTTGCAGCGCATTTTTCAATTCTTCCGGATCGGTAGGCATAAACCCCCAGTCGCCCAGCTCGGTACCGGCGTAACCTGTTTCAGCCATTTCTGAGAGAACCTGCTTGTAACCAAGAGATTCTCCTTCCAGTTCAAATTCAAGGGCACCCCAGGAACAGGGTGCGTTTGCTATTTTTATCATTTCAAATGGTATTATTAGTTGATTCTATTAAATTCAATATTAAAACTACAAGTACTCTCTTAAAATTTTCTGGCCCACTCTTTGGGCCAACGCTCTACTACCACCTTTGTTTGTGTAAAAAACTCTATTGCATGTCTACCCTGCCCGTGCAAATCACCAAAAAAGCTTTCATCCCAGCCGCTGAAGGGAAATTGCGCCAAAGGAGCTGCAACGCCAATATTGATTCCTATGTTCCCTGCTTTAGCCTTGTTCCTGAATGTCCGTGCATTTAATCCACTGGAAGTAAAAATACATGCCATATTTCCATAGGCATTGCGGTTCACAAAATCAATTGCATTATCAATGCTGTCCATATTAATAAGGCTCATTACCGGGCCAAAAATCTCTGTATTGATCAATTCACCATCCAAAGCCACGTTTTCAAGAATGGTGGGCTTAATAAAGTTGCCTCTTTCGTAACCGCTGATCCTGGCATTACGTCCGTCCAACAACAGATCTGCTCCTTCCCTTATACCCTTTTTAATCAGATTCTCAATTCTTTCTTTACTTTCAGGTGTTATTACCGGTCCCATTTCAATCCCTTCATCAAGGCCAAATCCTGTGGTCTTGCTTTTAGCTGCCTCCACAAGGGCATCTTTAACTAACCCTTTTTGGTCAGCTACATTAACAATATTGGAGGCAGCAAGACATCTCTGCCCGGCACATCCATAAACACTGTCAGCAATAATCCTGGCTGTCATTTCAATGTCTGAATCGGGCATTACTATAACCGGATTCTTAGCTCCACCCTGCGCCTGAACTCTTTTACCGCTTGAAGATCCACGCTGGTATATGTACCTGGCAACATTGGTTGAACCCACAAAACTTATTGCCTTCACATCAGGGTGATCCAGTAATGCATCAACACTGTGCTTGCCTCCGTGAACAAGATTTATCAAACCCTTTGGCAAATCAAGCTGGTCAATCATCTCAATTACCTTCATCATCGCTAGCGGCACCTTTTCAGATGGCTTAATAATAAAGCTGTTTCCACAGGCAATTGCGTAGGGTAAAAACCAAAATGGAATCATCCCAGGAAAATTAAAAGGAGTAATACAGGCACAAACCCCAATGGGTTGACGGATCATAAACTCATCGAGACCAACCGCCACATTTTCGGAAAATTCACTTTGCATTAAAAGCGGGGCAGCACATGCTGTTTCAACATTTTCAATTGCGCGTTGTATCTCTCCCTTTGACTCGGCATAACTTTTACCGCACTCCAGTGTAATAAGCCGTGCAAGCTCATCCGTGGCACCTTCAAGTAGCTTCTTCAATTTATACAAAGGTTGAACACGACTCATAACAGGTATGTCACGCCATTGCATAAAGGCCTCACTGGCTGAAGATACTGCTGAATGAATATCGGATGTTGTATTTTTTCCAAAAGGAACTTTTGCAAGTACCTCCTGACTGGCAGGATTTATTACATCAATGGCCTGCCTCTCCTTACTGGCCACCCAGGTTCCGTTTATATAATTCTGTAAAGCTCCCATTTTTCTGTTCAGTATTAATATTTATTGTTTCAATATTTATGCTTGACCTAACAAAATGTATATCAGTATTGTGACAACTACAAGTACCACTGAAAGATGATTGGCATATTTCCAGCTCTTCATTTCAACTTTTAATGCATCAGACTTATCGACAAATGTTTTCCTTGGATAATAGTGAGACACTACAAACATTATAATCATTATCAGCACAAACTCAATTCCCCAAATATGCACGAAATGAATATCCACCCTTAAAATAAATGTTACTATGATATAAAAGGAAAGCCCGAAAAATAATCCGACCTTTGCACCGGCCGAAGAGATATTCCTGATAAAAAACCCCGCCAGCATAATAGAAGCAATCGGAATGAAGAAAATGCCATTAAGCTGCTGAAGCAGCTGATATAACCCTTCTGGGGCATTTGCCACGAAAGGAGCAGAAAGAATAGCTAAAACTGCAAGCGTTGAAGAAGTGGCCCTGCCTATCCACACCAATTGTCTTTCCCTGGCATCCCTGTTTATCATACGTTTGTATACATCGACACTAAATATGGTTGCCGCGCTGTTCAAAACACTGTTAAAGGTACTTAGAACAGCTCCCATAACCACCGCTGCAAAAAAACCTGCCATACCCAAAGGCAACACCATCTGTATTAGAGCAGGGTATATGAAATCCTGATCATCGTACAGAGAATCACCAAAATAGTAATACCCAATCACACCAGGCAGTACAATTATTATGGGTACAAGTATCTTAAGCACACCCGTAAAAAGCAACCCTTTTTGAGCTTCCTTCAGGTTCTTTGCACCAAGAGCCCGCTGAATTATGGTCTGGTTCATTCCCCAGAAATATAACTGATTAATCATCAGTCCAGTAAACAGAACACCAAAAGGCAATACAGAATCCCTGTCACCAATTACATTGAATTTTTCAGGAGCATGATTATATACAGTTGAAAGGCCCCGGAAAATATTACCATCTCCTATGCTGAAAAGTGCCAGTAAAGGGATCATCAGTCCGCCAATAAGAAGACCATAGCCATTAATTGTATCGGAAACGGCTACAGCTTTCAGCCCTCCGAAAATGGCATATAATGACCCAATTATTCCAATGGCTATAACTGTTATCCATAAACCTTCTGATTGACTGACACCCAAGATTTCAGAGATATTGAAGATACTTTCAAGGTTAATGGCACCAGTATATAAAACTATAGGAAGAAGTGTAACAACAAATGAAACGACCAAAAACAATGCAATAAGGCTCCTTGTTGTTCCATCAAACCGCTTTTCAAGATATTCAGGGATAGTTGTTAAACCCATTCTCAAGTATTTCGGCACAAAATAAAGTGCAGCAACCACCAAAGCCAGGGCTGAGGTTACTTCCCACCCAATTATTATAAATCCGTTCCTGTAGGAAGAACCATTCATGCCAATCAGGTGTTCAGTTGATATATTGGTAAGCAACATGGAACCTGCAATAACACCCCCGGTAAGACTTCTTCCACCGAGAAAAAACCCATCAGTGGAATTCATTTTATCTTTCCTTAGCTTGTACCACGCATAAAAGGCAACAAATAATGTAAAACCAAGGAATGTAATAACAGTTAGCATATTTCAGTTGAGCTTATTACAAATTTTGCGTACTGCGATTTTATTTTTGCTCAGGCTAAAGAAAATAGCGTTGTTTTCTCTTATGTTCAGCATAATTCAAAAATGCCTTCTTAACCGGTTCCGATTCTGAAACTTCAGCAACAGGTACATCCCACCAGGCATATCCATATCCTGCCATTTTTCTCTCTGCAACAGTTTGAATATAAATTACAGTGGTTTGTTTTTCACGCTTTGCTTTTTTCAGTGCATCATTAAATGAGCCTATGTCTTTGGCCTTATGAACTTTTGCCCCAAGGCTTTGTGCATTAAGCGCCAGGTCAACCGGTAATGGATCTCCTTCAAGAAGCCCTGTCTTCTCACTGCGGTGTCTGTAACTTGTTCCAAATCCCTCACTGCCTATCGACCTGGAAAGACCTCCGATGCTGGCAAATCCCTTGTTATCTATTAAAATGATCGTGAGCTTGATCCCCTCCTGAAGAGATGTAATTATTTCCGAAGGCATCATTAAATAACCGCCGTCACCCAGGATAACATAAATCTCGCGGTCGGGGCAAGCCATCTTTGCACCAATTGCACCTGATATTTCATATCCCATACAGGAATAACCATATTCCAGATGAAACCCCTTTGAATTCCTGGTACGCCATAGCTTATGCAAATCACCCGGGGCACTGCCTGCTGCGCACAAAACAACATCTCTTTCACCTGAAAAGGTGTTAACAGCACCAATAACTTCTGCCTGACTCAGGGTTGCAGGGTTTTCTGGCTGATAAACCAGGGAAACTTTTTTATCCCAGCTAGCATTAAAGTCCGCCACCCTTTTACTATACGCATCATCAACCCTGTAGGCTTTTAACTTTTCCAAGAGTTCTTCAAGAATAACTCTTGCATCACCAACCAAGGGAAGCGCTGCATGCTTATGTGCATCAAATTCAGTTATATTTATGTTAATAAACTTAACATCTTTATTTTGAAAAGCGGTTTTTGAGGCCGTTGTAAAATCACTGTAACGCGTCCCAATTCCAATAACCACGTCAGCTTCTTTACTGATTGAATTGGCACCTTCGGTACCGGTTGCTCCGGCTGCACCAAGATTATGAGGGTCGTTGTATGGCAGCGAACCTTTTCCTGCAAAAGTTTCAGCAACAGGAATTCCTGTCTGGTGAACAAACCTTTCCAGCGCTTTTTCGGCCTCACTGTAAATTACACCACCTCCGGCAATAATCATCGGTTTTTTTGCCGAACGAATCCATTCAATGGCCCGTTGCAAAGCGTTCACATCGGGACGCGGGCGGGGGACAAGCCAAACCCGTTTTTCGAACAATTCAGCCGGAAAATCGTAAGCTTCAACCTGGACATCCTGCGGAATGCAAAGTGTCACAGCCCCGGTATCAGCTGCAGATGTTAATACACGCATAACTTCGGGGAGCGAGGTGATCAATTGTTCGGCGCGGTTAATGCGATCCCAGTATTTTGAGACGGGTTTAAAACAATCGTTTACCGAAAAATCCTGCGAAGCTGCTGACTCCAGCTGTTGTAAAACCGGTGCCACTAAACGTTTTGCAAAAATATCACCTGGCAAAAGCAATACAGGTATTCTGTTAATAGTTGCACCGGCTGCTGCTGTGATCATATTTGTGGCTCCCGGACCAATGGATGAGGTGCATGCAAAAGTGGAAAGCCTGTTTTTCATTTTTGCATATCCAACTGCAGTGTGGACAGCTGCCTGTTCATTGCGGACCAGGTAATATCTGAAATCAGGATATTGCTGGAGTGCCTGCCCGAAACCGGCCAGATTGCCGTGGCCAAAGATCCCAAAACATCCTGCAAAAAAAGGTTGCTCTATCCCATCTCTTTCAGAAAACTGATTCTTGAGAAATTCGATAGTAGCTTGTGAAACAGTAAGTTTTTTAGTTTTCATGCGTTTATAATTTTTTACTGCAAACTATTTTATGTTATGCCTTGCTGAATAGATCAAAACCCTCCTTTTGATTCAATAAATTCCAGTATATCCTTTTCGTAAGGAGTGAAATTTGCACATCCCAGCTGGGTTACCACATGTGCCCCACA
>SLOJ01000092.1 GCA_007132585.1 Bacteroidales bacterium
CACCTTGTTGACCTTATCTGGATATTCCTGTTTCCGCTGTTTTATTTAATTCATTAAATTGCTAACCTATGAGCGAAGAAAAACAACATATATCAAGCTATCGAAGCCATATTTTTGTCCTCGCGGCATTGCTGGTGCTAACAGCAGCAAGTGTGGCTGTTACCAGCCTGGAAATGGGACGTTTCAACACATTGGTTGCTATGCTCATTGCAGGAACCAAGGCCGCTATTGTGCTTATTTGGTTTATGCACCTGAAATTTGATAACAAGTTGTATGCAATCTTTACTACACTTGTTATTGTAATTTTTCTGCTGGTACTTTACGTAACATTTTTTGATTATTCATACAGATAATAGACGAATATGATCTTAGGAGCTTCAACATTTGTAGAAGGCGTTGACAATGCCTTTATATTCATTCTCGGGATATCTTTTTTCTTTCTTATAGGTATTACCTTAACGATGATTATATTCATCTACAGGTATAACCAGAAAAAAAACCCAAAGGCTACACAGGTAAAAGACAGTGTTACCCTGGAACTAACCTGGACTATCATTCCCCTGTTCCTTGTACTTGGGATGTTTTATTACGGTTACGTTGGCTGGATACCCATGAAAACGCCCCCTGATGAAGGAATTGAAGTAACTGCCAATGCGCGTATGTGGAGTTTTAATTTCCGCTATGAGAATGGTAGGGTTAGCGATAAGCTTTATGTTCCGGTTGATACAGCAATCCTGGTAAACCTGAATGCACTTGATGTACTGCACTCATTTTACATTCCTGCATTCAGAATTAAAGAAGATATGGTACCCGGCCTAACAGGTAATCGTACCTGGTTTGAGGCAACCAAAACAGGTACTTACACCATTTTCTGCAGTGAATATTGTGGCTTACAACACTCCTACATGATAAGCGAAGTAGTAGTCATGGAGCCTGATGAATTCTGGGCATGGTATGAAGATCCCGATGCAATGACTCCAGAAATTCCCGACGATGCAAACCTTGCGTTACTGGGGCGGCAGATTGTAGAGAGAAACGGATGTATTGCATGTCATTCGCTTGACGGCTCAAGTATTGTAGGCCCAACCTTCGCGGGTAAATACGGCGAAACCATTACAGTAATAACCGGCGGCCAGGAGCGGGAAATTGTTTATGACGAAGAATACGTTGTACGTTCTATTTATGACCCCGATTATGATATTTCTGTGGGGTTCCGACCCGGTCAGATGATTTCGTATGAAGGAGAAATATCTGAAGCAGAAATAGATCTTATTATAGAGTTCCTTAAGTCTCTTAATGAATAAAAACAAAGATACATTTCCTGGTCTGGCTTACATAAGACTTACAAAACCCATTATTACCCTGTCAGTGGCTTTTTCGGCGCTGACAGGTTTTGTTTTGAATGAACAATCATTTTCCCGGGGCTGGCTTTCGATGTATTTTGGGGTATTGCTAATTGCTGCAGGCTCATCGGTAATAAATCAAATTCAGGAAACATCGAGCGATAGGTTAATGGAACGCACACGTCATCGCCCATTACCTTCAGAAGTAGTAAATCTCACACAGGCTTCTGCATGGGCAGGTATTCTTTCAATTTCAGGGGCGGTTATATTATGGTTCTTAGTCAATCCTAAGGCATCTATATTAGCAATCCTAACACTGGCATGGTACAACGGCATTTATACTCCTTTAAAAAGATATACACCCTGGGCTATTTTACCCGGAGCAATTGTAGGAGCTATTCCTCCTGCTATTGGGTGGACTGCAGCTGGCGGTTCATTGCTGCATCCTCATATCATATTTCTTTCATTTTTTTTCTTTATTGGCCAAATACCCCATTTTTGGCTTATTTTACTAAGATATGGGGAGGATTATAAAAAGGCAGGTTTTCCATCCATTACATCAACCTTTAATTACAGGCAAATTTCGCAACTAACATTTACCTGGACAACTGCAACAGCAACGGCTGCAATAATGCTTCCTTTCTTCGGAATCATTCAATCAACTGTAATGTCATATATTATTATTGGTTTATCACTTGTACTCATAATTTCATTTTACAAATGGCCTGGCATAAAAAATCCCATTTATGTAAACAAGGCTTTTATACTTATGAATATATATTTTTTGCTGATTATGATTCTGATCATTACAGATTCTGTATTCTTATAATGTTTAAATACAAAATATTTATTCAATAAGTATATAATTTAATGAGAATCAAATCTCTTATGAGGTAAAAATGAACATAACAATTTAAGATCTTAAGAATTATTACCCCCGTCAGGACCTGGAAAAGAGAACTAAATTTGCCTTTTAAATTCAGCTTTTAAAAAGAATAACACAAAAGGTTTTTTTTGTTAATTTTGATTAAGATTAAACTAAACCTTATAGATCATGATATTTTTTGCATTTAGCTTCTTAGCATCACTATTTGGCGGTATATCCGCAAGTAGGTCATATTCTTATGAATTTCAACTTAATACGAATATGGAAAGTTTTTTCTCTGGTGTAATAACATTCTGGCCCTTTATTGTGGCTTTAGTAATACTACTGCTTGCCATTTTATGGTATCAGAATATTAAAAACCTCAGAAGAAGGAAAAAGCAAGGATACAACCGCCCCCGACAAGGCAATCAATCAATCGTATTTCTTGGTGTGGTAACGGTACTGGTTCTTATTCTTCTGGCAGCTCCTTATTACCTGGAAAGCCTTGATGAACAGGAAATGACAGAACAACTCGCACCGGAACAACGTACAGAACTATTGCTAACTGTGCACGGTATGACATGCGGTGGTTGCGAAGCACTTATTCAGAAAAAAGTTGGAGAACTCGAAGGGGTAGAAACAGTAACTGCATCCCATACATCTGAAGAAGTTTTTATAGTATATAATAAAGACAAATTAACCGAACATGTTATAGCAAACACAATTGAAAATACTGGTTATACAGTCGTATATCAATAGATAATACATTTATCCGCCAATAATAGCTATTACAAAAAGGCAAATTTCTTTAGCATGGCAATTAGTTAAAAAAACTAATTGTCATGCTATTTTTATACTGTCACAAATTATACGGAGACTTATTCGATAAAGATTATGTATTTTTGCAGCCAATATTAAATTAAAGTTAATAAAATATCTGTCTGCTAAATTATCGACAATAATGCAACGCAACAGGTTATTCAAAAATACATAAACAATAAACTTGTGAAAATCAAACAATTGGCAAAATGGTTAATACCTTTTGCACTTGTTTTAACAGCTTACCTGGCAATAAATCATATTACCCTGAGATATACCATTTCAGGACAAGGCATTATATATCCGGGTTATGAATGGATACTGGGTAAAACAGTTGATGGTAATCTTATTAACAGCCTTAAAGATAACTTTAACAATAGTGTAAGCAATTACAGGGTAACAGAGTTTCAAAGGGGCGACATTGCCGAGTTCAGATTAAGGAATGAAATTTTCGACCTGGATTATCTTTCCAATGGCGATACAGTAGGTTTTATACACTCAGGAAACGAGGTCAGCCGTTTATTGGAGATGGAAGGCGAACTTCAATCGCAACTGAAGCTCCTTGATTTTTATGCAAGTGGAGAAAAACCTGAAGAAATACAGGTTGCTTATGACAGAATGCTCCTTGCGAAACAACATTCTGATAACCAAGAAAGAATTTTTAACCGCAATAAGGTTCTTTTTGAAAGGGGCCACATTTCAGTAGAAGAATTTGAACTTTCTGAAACTGAGTTCCAAATCAGTTATCAGAATTATTTGATCGCCAAAAGTGAATATGAAGCACTGCAAACCGGAGCAAAACCCGAGCAACTGGAGTTCATACGAGCCAACATCAGGTCATTGGAACAAAACATTGAGCATTTGCAAAGCCTTATCGAAGAGTTTACTATTACAAGCCCCATAAGTGGTAAGATATTGCGCAAACAGGGCAACAATCCCGAATTTGAAACAATACTTCGGATTGCTGATATTTCATCACTGGTAGCCATAGCACCCATTGAACTATACAATCTACCTTACATTGAAAAAGGCGAAACCATCCATGTTATTTCTCCCATTGAAAGGATTAAAGTGCCTGCAACAATCATAAATTTAGATAACAGTGTCCATACCATTAATCAGAAACAATATATTTTTGTAAGTATAATGATTGAAGGTTCAGAAAATACCGGACTTTTACCCGATATGCGTATTGAAGCAAGATTCAGATCGGAGCCGGTTAACCTTTTCGAATATGCAAGAAGGTTTATGAATGAAGTTTATAACAACTGATCCATGCTTCGATACGAAAGAAAATATCTGGTCCCCTATGAATTGCTTGATTCGTTCAGAGCAAGGGTTAAGCCCTTTGTGAGACCCGATATTTACGGCAATGGAAATGGCAATGGTATCAGTAAGTTTCTTCCTCAATATACTGTCAGGAGTATATATTTTGATACCAGGAACCTTGAATGTCATACGGAAAAGACCGAAGGAGTAGAATTGAGAAAAAAATTCAGAATTCGTACCTACAACGATTATACAGATGAAGCAGTAGCTGTTTTTGAGATCAAGAAGAAATTGGAAAACAGAATTTATAAATACAGATCTTTTGCCGACTGGGAAGATGTGCCATTACTCATGCAAACTTCAGATATTCAACGATATATTCATCCCGATGAATCGGGAAGGAGTTTTGATGATGCTTCAAGATTTTTCTTTCATGTTTTAAAACGTAAGCTTTCGCCTACAGTACTTGTAGTATATGAGCGTGAGGCTTACCATGGTGTTTTTGATTCAGGTGTAAGAATTACATTTGACAAAAATATCAGGAGTCATCTTTATCCTGTAATTACAGATATGTTTAAAAAGCGCGACCTGAAGCATCTTTACAAAAAACATTTTATTCTTGAGATTAAATACTTTACCGAAAAAATGCCGTCCTGGATAAAATCAGTGGTTGAAGAGTTTAAGCTCAGACATCAGGCTCTTTCAAAATACACCATCGGATTCGATGTTCATGCACAAAACAGTTTAACTTATTAATACATGATAGAAGATTTTCAGAACATATTTGTTTTTAGTATTACCGCCAGAGACGTTATTGCCAATATACTCGTAGCCATGATGTGCGGTATTTTTATTGCTTTACTTTACAAATACACTTACAAAGGCCTTAACTATTCATCATCATTTACCGTATCGCTGATAATGCTTACCATGATTACTGCGGTAGTAATAATGGTTATCGGTAACAACCTGGCACGTGCTTTTGGTATGGTTGGTGCCATGTCAATCATTCGGTTCCGCACGGCGGTAAAAGATGCATCGGATATTATGTTTATCTTTTTCGCCCTATCAATCGGACTTGCATCGGGAGTAAAATTGTATTCTATATCTATTTTTGGTACGCTTTTTATAGGCTTGGTTTATCTTATTGTTTCTCAAATGAATTTTGCCCTGCCCCAGAAAAGGGAATTTCTGCTGCAAATTGTTGCCAATCCTGAAACCCTTCCTGATAATCCTTTTATGGAAACCCTTAATAAATATTGTCGGAAAACTAAGTTAGTGAATGTAAAAACTATGGGAGAACGCGATAATGAACAAATGGAATTTTCATATTACATCCATTTAAAAAACGAGCAAAAAGGACCTGAAATGGTTGCCGACATCAAACAATTGAAATGGGTAATTCAAACCAATCTTTTCTTTGACGAAACAAGCTGATCTGGGCTTGATGGTAAAGAGCAAAGAATTTTAAGGAAAAAATCTATCAAAAATTACCCTGAAGCATTTCTCTGAGTTCTTCGTAAGTTACTGGTTGATAGTCGCGCGGTACAGTAAAGTTACGTCCGCCAACAAACAATCTTCTTTTTACCGATTCAGCTTCATACCTGATATTAAGAGCACCTGCACGAATCTCATACTCAAGCATCAACCCCGGAATTTCATTGTAGGGAGAGTCAAAATTAAAAGCATTTCCTGGTATCTCATTGGTGTACCAAATGTCTGACTCATGGATATCACCGTTTTCATCAACTACTCGTGCAATAGCATGATTACATTCATACCCGAGAATTTCTCTGGTTCTGTCGGTAAATTCAATTTCCGGTTGATGCATATTCTGCAGGTTGTTTCGAATTTCACGGGCTGTTCTGGTAATTACATACTTTTCGCGCGTAACTTCCAATTTGGTAATCACTTCACCTGTATTACCATCAGAAATTTTCACCTGCGACAGGCCAGCGTTTTCTGAACTATATTCAGTACGTACAAGATCATTTTTAGTAGTAATCACAGCACGTTCGGGGAGTTCCTGTAGTTCGGCAAGGTCAATATTACTTCCCGGGTAAGTTATATTATAAACGATACGCCCCCTGAAAGCCCGCTGAGCAAACAAAGACTCAGAAACAAGCATGATCATCAGAAGTAGTAAGATGGCAGAAAAAATTTTTCGACTGGACATAATGATGCTTTTTATTGGTAAAAGTATTATACGCTCATGTTTACATGAGGTTTCAGTATCCGAGTGTTTTGAGCATAGATTTATAACTCTGTTCCTTTGCAAAGAGTTTGGTAGAAAATTCCCCTTCCTCGTCCCTGTCAATTATGACAAGCTTTGGTGCAGGTATCAAACAATGTTGCAAGCCTCCAAAACCGCCAAGACTTTCCTGGTAAGCACCTGTATGAAACATTCCGATATACTGAGGAACATTTTCTTTTATTTCGGGAAGGAATACCGCATTGGCATGAGATTCGGCATTATAATAATCCTGACTGTCGCATGTTAAACCACCAAGGTTTACACGCTGGTATTCAAAATCCCAGTTATTAATTGCCAACAGTATGAAGCGCTGTTTCATAGCCCATATATCGGGTAAGGTAGTCATAAAACTACTGTCGATCATATTCCAGAGCTCACGATCATTTTGCTGTTTCTGATCAAGGATTGAATATAAAACTGCGCCGCTTTCGCCAACAGTAAATCCGCCAAACTCGGTAAAAATATCGGGTTCCGGTACTTTATTCTGTTTGCAAATACTCTTGATCTGGGCTACAATTTCTTCGGTCATGTATTCATAATCATATTCATACCCCAACGAGTTTTTTACCGGAAACCCTCCTCCTATATTAAGCGAATCAAGTTCAGGACATATTTTTTTAAGATCACAATAAACGTTCACACATTTATGAAGCTCATTCCAGTAGTATGCTGTATCTCTTATACCTGTATTGATAAAGAAGTGAAGCATTTTTAATTCAAACCTGGAGTTTTTTTTAATCTTCTCCTGATAAAATGGAATTACATCATTATACCTTATGCCCAGACGCGAAGTATAAAATTCAAACATGGGTTCTTCTTCTGATGCAATACGGATACCTAACTTACATTTTCGGTTTTTATCAATTAAACGCTCATATACTTCTATTTCACTCTTATGATCAATAACCGGAATCGTGTTCTCAAAACCCTGGTTTATCAAATCTGATATTTTCTGAGTGTACAATGATCTTTTAAACCCATTACATACAATATATTTATCCTTATCGATCAAGCCATTGTTATACAATTCTTCAATAATGTAAATATCAAACCCGGAAGAAGTTTCAAGATGTATATCGTTTTTTAATGCCTCCTCAAGCACAAATGAAAAGTGAGAACTCTTTGTACAATAACAATAATGATATTCGCCTTCGTAATCAACTTTTGCCATAGCCACATGAAACAACCGCTTTGCTTTTTGAATTTGCTGGGTTATTTTAGGCAGATAACTGATCTTCAGTGGTGTGCCGTATTGTTTTATGATATCCATTAAACAGATATCATGAAAATACAACTCATTATCAATTACTTTAAATTCCTCCTGCGGAAATTCAAAGGTTTGTTCTATCAGGTCAATGTATTTATTCTTCACTTTTCAGTAATGGTGTTTAAAGATAAATAACCGGAAATACCAATCCATTGTGAAGCATTACCGGCATATCTTTTTTGGCAAAGTTAATTTTTTTGATCAAAGTAACTCAATCAGATGTATTAATTTTTTTCAATCCAGGGAAGTTACTTTTTGATATTTTTTGTCTATAATATTTAAAAATCCTTATTCTGCAATGGTATTATTGTTTTTATCGCAGAAATCGGTAAAAAAACAGATCGGTGCAATATGAAAAAAAACTTTAAATTAACTTACTTACATTTTAAGTTTATTAAAAAACCGGAGAAAAATCCAATGGTTTTTCTCCGGTTCAATATTTTAGCTTACTTGTTTGCTCGTTCTTATTCTGTTAGAGAGAAAAAATAATATTATTGAATTGTTCTGAATGTTTTATTAAACCTGATCTTATTAAGGAAACTTTTGTTCTTATCAAGAGAGAGCCACACAAACATTGCACGGCCCACTATGTGGTCCTGGGGCACGTAACCCCAGAAACGTGAGTCTGCTGAATTATGCCTGTTGTCGCCAACCATCCAGAAGTAATCCATTTCAAAGGTATAGGTTGTAGCAGGTTGCCCGTTTATAAGTACC
>SLOJ01000075.1 GCA_007132585.1 Bacteroidales bacterium
GCATGGTTTGTGTTACGTCAGACAATCCGGCCCAGTTTGACCAGTAAACACGGCCATTTTCCATGTCATTTACCGGCACACCGTTTATCAGTACACCGATGTTGTTGGAGTCGAACCCCCGGAGGTTAATACGGCCGTCGCCAAAGCCACCTCCATCTTTAGTGGCATAAACACTGGGGGTAGATTTCAGGATTTCGGGAAATTCCTGTGAACCCAGCCTCTCGGTAATAACTTCAGCACTGATGGTAGAAATGGCTACAGGTGTTTCCCTGTCGCGTGCAATGGCTGAAACGGCCACTACAAATTCCTGCAGAATGGATACTTCGCTAAGGAGGTCAACATTAATAACATTTTGACTTCCGTCAACGGTTACCTCTTTGGTTTGCATTCCTACAAAGGTGAAAACAAGCACAGAGCCCACCGATGTACTTATCTGGTATTGACCATTGATATCAGTTACTGTACCTGTAGTTGTTCCTTTTACAGTAACATTAACCCCGGGCAAAGTTTGCTGATCAGAAGCATCTCTGACCGTGCCCCTTATTTCAATTTCCTGTGAAAAAACCTGACCCGTAATGGCCAGTAATAGGAAAACCAAAAAACTCAGATATAATTTTTTCTTCATGTTGTGGGTGTTTTAATTGAGTAATTCGATGTTTTAGGAGAATGCTTATAAATAATTTTCAAATATTTTTAAATAGTAGTTACAGAAATCAAAACTACAATAAGTCTAATAAACTAATAAGAGTTTTTGGATTTTTTTTTCACAAGCAGATCATTTTAGATGTATTAATTAATTTTTAGGTTTCAGAAACAATACAATAGCTAACCAGGTCACCTTAAACTTTCAATGTATATCATGCGAATACTTTAAAGAAAAGGCAAAAAAAAACCGGAATACCAATAAGTACTCCGGTTTTATGCAAGTAAAGATCTGTAAGTCAAAATTATTTATGAATCCGCCTTCTCTTTAGCAACTTTTTGTGCTTTTACGGTAACCTCACTATTTTCACTGTCGAAATCAACGTGAATTTCATCACCTTCTTCAACTTTGGCCCTGATGATCTCTTCTGCAAGCGGATCTTCCAGGTACTTCTGGATGGCTCTCTTGAGCGGACGTGCACCAAATGCTGAATCCCAGCCTTTATCTGCAATATATTCTTTTGCGGCGCCTGAAAGGATCACCTTATAGCCTAGTGCTTCAATCCGCGTGTAAAGCATAGCCAATTCGATATCGATGATTTTGAAGATATCTTCTTTCTGTAATGATTCAAAAATTACAATATCATCAACACGGTTCAGAAATTCTGGCGCAAATGACTTCTTAAGAGCATTTTCAATTACCCCTTGAGCATAATCCTTACTGGTTGATTTTTTAGCACTGGTATTGAATCCTACGCCCATACCAAAATCTTTTAACTGACGCGAACCAATGTTGGATGTCATAATGATAATGGTATTTTTGAAATCTATTCTTCTGCCAAGGCTATCGGTAAGCTGCCCATCGTCAAGCATTTGAAGCAACAAGTGGAATACATCGGGGTGAGCTTTTTCTATTTCATCAAGAAGAAGAACAGAGTAAGGCTTACGTCTTACTTTTTCGGTAAGCTGTCCGCCTTCTTCATAACCCACATACCCGGGAGGTGCACCAATCAAACGACTTACAGCAAATTTTTCCATGTACTCACTCATGTCAATGCGAATAATGGCATCGTCAGAGTCGAACAAGTGTTTTGACAGCACTTTGGCCAGGTGGGTTTTACCCACACCTGTGGGCCCAAGGAAAATAAAAGAGCCAATGGGCTTGGCAGGATCTTTTAAACCGGCACGATTTCGGCGGATTGATTGGACCACTTTCTTAATTGCACTATTTTGACCAATTACACTCTTTTCAAGATCAGCTTCCATGCTTATAAGTCGTTGACTCTCATTGAGAGCAATACGCTGCACCGGTACACCTGTCATCATTGAAACTACTTCCGAAACATTCTGTTCAGAAACAGTTTCACGGTGTAATTGCGATTCTTCTTCCCATGCACGTTTTTCTTTTTCAAGTAAATCAAGTAGTTCGCGCTCCTGATCACGAAATTTGGCCGCTTGTTCATATTTCTGGCTTTTGATGGCATGGGTTTTTTCTTCGCGCACATTATCAATTTTAGCTTCAATATTGATAATGTTTTCAGGGACACGAATATTGGTAATGTGAACCCTTGAACCGGCCTCGTCCATTGCATCAATGGCCTTATCGGGCAAACACCTGTCTGTAACATATCTGCTGGTAAGGCTTACGCAAGCCTTTACAGCTTCGGTTGAATATGTTACCAGGTGGTGATCTTCATATTTCTTTTTGATGTTATTAAGTATTTCAATGGTTTCATCGGCCGTGGTAGGGTCGATAAGTACTTTTTGAAATCTTCTTTCAAGCGCACCATCTTTTTCAATATGCTGACGGTACTCATCAAGAGTAGTAGCACCGATGCATTGTAAATCACCTCTGGCCAATGCAGGTTTAAACATGTTTGAAGCATCAAGCGATCCGCTGGCACCCCCTGCACCCACAATAGTGTGCAACTCATCAATAAATAATATCACATCAGGCGTTTTTTCCAGTTCGTTAAGAAGCGCTTTCATACGTTCTTCAAACTGTCCGCGATATTTGGTGCCAGCCACAAGTGATGCGATATCAAGGGTAACGATACGCTTATTAAACAATGCTCTTGATACTTTTCGCTGTACAATACGCAGTGCCAAACCTTCGGCAATGGCTGATTTACCTACTCCCGGTTCACCAATGAGTATAGGATTATTCTTTTTTCGGCGCGACAGAATCTGCGCAATGCGCTCAAGTTCTTTTTCACGGCCAACCACCGGATCAAGTCGATCTTCTTCAGCCGCTTTGGTAAGATCACGACCAAAGTTATCCAGTACAGGAGTTTTGGATTTATCGGAATATTTCTTAAAGCCTCCTCCAAAACCACCACCTTCCGATGTTTCATCCTCTTCTGAGCTGTGTGAAAGTTCACTACGCGGATCCATCGGATCCATACCTCCTAAACGTGATTCGTCAGGATTATTTTTCAGATGAAAGATCTCTTCTTTTATATTGTCATAATCAACACCTTGTTGCAGCAGTAGCCTTGTGGCAAGGTTTTCTTTGTCCTTAAGGATAGATAACAGCAAGTGTTCAGTGCCTATGATATCACTGTTAAACACCTTAGCTTCAAGATAAGTGATCTTAAGCACACGTTCTGCCTGCTTAACAAGGGGTATATTCTCAACGCTACGATTCTTTTTTGAATCGGTACGTATGGTCTTTTCAATGTGCGACTTTATACGAGAGAGATCAACACCCAGGTTGATCATTATCTGAACGGCAAGGCCTTCGCCTTCCCTTATGAGTCCGAGCAACAGATGTTCAATACCAATGTAGTCGTTTCCGTTACGAATAGCTTCTTCACGACTGTAAGTGATCACATCTTTTACTCTTGGAGAAAATTTCGCTTCCATAATAATTTGCGATAGATATAGGATTCTTAAAATAAAATTCTTTCAAAATTATATACAATATTAACTAAAACCGCTGAAAGTTCTGCAATAATTATTCACAATAACTGTTACAAAGAACGAACAATCGGAAATGATGTTTTACAACCTACAATAAACAGGTTATTTAAAGCTTATAACCATCATCTGTTTTTATTAACAAAAAAAATGCCATTTTGTTAGCAAGTTGCTTCGGATGATAGCTCGTGGCACATTATTTTTACGTAAAAAAAGCGTAATTTCGTGCCGTGAAAAACGTATATAGAATCGAATAAAATAATAGCAATAAAAAAAGTATGTCAGAAGAAAAAATAACCAAGGTTAATATTGAAGACCAGATGAGGAGTGCCTACATCGATTATGCGATGTCGGTAATTGTTTCGCGGGCTTTACCCGATGTGCGTGATGGTTTGAAACCGGTTCATCGCAGGGTACTTTTCGGAATGTCGGAGCTGGGGATTTTAAGTAACCGCCCGTACAAAAAATCTGCACGTATAGTAGGAGAGGTGTTGGGTAAATATCACCCGCACGGCGACAGTTCGGTGTATGATGCCATGGTAAGGATGGCCCAGACCTGGTCATTGCGTTATCCTTTGGTTGACGGACAGGGAAACTTTGGAAGTATTGACGGTGATAGTCCGGCAGCAATGCGATATACAGAAGCCCGGCTCAGAAAGATTTCAGAAGAAATGCTGGCTGATATAAACAAGGAAACTGTTGATTTTCAGCTCAATTTTGACGATACCATCGAAGAACCCACTGTGCTGCCCGCTAAAGTTCCAAACCTGCTCATCAATGGTGCCAGTGGTATTGCTGTGGGTATGGCTACCAATATGCCGCCCCACAATTTAACGGAAGTGGTTGACGGAACTATAGCTTACATTGACAATCCTGAAATAACTATTGATGAACTGATGAGTTTTATCAAAGGTCCGGATTTTCCTACAGGAGGATTAATATACGGACACGAAGGAGTAAAAGAAGCCTATCATACCGGTAAAGGCCGTGTTGTAATGAGGGGAGAAGGGACTTTTGAAGGAGAAGAAAATGGCAAACAGGCAATCATAGTAACTTCAATACCCTACCAGGTCAATAAAGCTGAAATGATTAAAAAAACAGCCGACCTTGTAAATGACAAGAAGATTGAAGGAATAACTGATATAAGGGATGAATCGGACCGTAAAGGTTTACGGATTGTTTATGAATTACGCAGGGATGCAGTACCAAATGTTGTGCTTAACCAACTTTATCAGCATACAGGCTTGCAGACTGCATTTAATGTTAACAATATTGCACTTGTTAACGGCCGACCTATGTTGCTTACCCTGAAAGATATTATAAAACATTTTGTTGATCATCGACATGATGTTGTAACCCGCCGCACCGAATTTGAATTGCGCGAAGCACAAAAGCGTGCCCATATTCTGGAAGGGTTGATTATTGCTCTCAATAATATTGATGAGATTATTGAACTCATAAAAAAGAGTAAAACTCCTGAAGATGCAAGAAACGGACTTATTGACACCTACGATCTGTCAGATGTGCAGGCAAGAGCCATCCTGGCAATGCAACTTCAGCGTCTTACCGGTCTGGAGATTGAAAAGATCAGGCAAGAATATGATGAGATTCTGAAAAAAATTGAGCATTACAATGCTATACTGGCAAGTCTTGAAATGAGAATGCAGATCATCAAAGACGAATTGATGGAGCTCAGAGAAAAGTATGGAGATAAAACACGAACTGAAATTGAGTATACTGCCAATGATTTCCGGATTGAAGATACAATTCCTGATGAGGACATGGTAATAACCATTTCTCATATGGGTTATATAAAAAGAACTCCGCTTACAGAATTCAGAACGCAGGCAAGGGGAGGGACCGGTTCGAAAGGTTCAACAACACGCCAAGAAGACTTTGTTGAATATCTTTTCCATGCTACAAATCACAATTACCTTATTTTCTTTACAGAACAGGGTAAATGCTACTGGATAAGGGTATTTGAAATACCTGAAGGTGCAAAGAACTCAAAGGGAAGACCCATTCAAAATATGATCAATATTCCGGCAGATGATAAAGTGAAAGCCTTTGTAAAAGTGAAAGACCTTACAGATGAAGAATATATTGAAAACAATTTCATAATTTTAGGTACTAAAAAGGGCATTATTAAAAAGACTTCCCTGGAAGCCTATTCTCGTCCTCGTGCCAATGGCATAATTGCAATAAATATAAGGCCAGGTGACGAACTACTTGATGCTAATCTTACTGATGGAGAAAGTGAAATACTCATAGCCGCCAAAAACGGCAAAGCCATTCGCTTTCCTGAAAAAATTATCAGGCCTATGGGTAGAAGCGCTTCCGGAGTAAAAGGGATTACCCTTGCCAACGATAAAGATGAAGTAGTTAGCATGGTTTGTGTTAATGATCCTGAAAGTTCATTGCTGGTTGTTTCAGAAAATGGATATGGAAAAAAATCTTTTCTAAGTGAGTACAGAATCACCAACAGGGGCGGTAAAGGTGTGAAAACAATTAATGTTACTGAAAAAACCGGCAAGCTTATTGCAATGGTCAACGTTAGTGATGATGACGAACTGATGATCATCAATAAGTCGGGAATCACTATTCGCATGTCATTATCTGCCCTAAGAAATATGGGTAGGGCTACACAGGGAGTTAAGCTCATTAATCTGCGTAATGGTGATAAAATAGCAGCAGTGGCAAAAATTCAGGAAAAATCTGAAGATGAACCGGTGGTTAAACCTGACGAACTTTTGAAAGATACTGATAATACTGATAATGAAACAGATGAGTAAAACAAAATGTTAATATAGTTCTAATAGATGGGTTGCATTGTAAATAGAAATAATACTACATTTGCAATGCAACTAAATTTACCAAAACATAAAACTTTAAGAAAATGAAAAAAATTGCCTTATTATTGATATTGAGTGTTTTTGCAATGGAAATGGTATCTGCCCAAAGAAGAGAAGTAAGAAGAGCCAATCGCAACCTAAACAGGGGCAATCTTGAAGTAGCCCTTGAGCACATTCAAAATGCATTAAAGGATGAATCAACTATGAATGATCCTGAAACGCATATACTTAATGCCCAAATCCATATGGAAATAGCAGGTTCAGAAGAACCTGAATTTGCCAATCTGGTTGAAGAACCTTTGATTATAGCATTTGAAGCTATGCAAAAAGCAGAAGAACTGGATGTTGACAACCAGCATTTACTTGATATACAGCAAACGAACCTGATGCTATCAGAGTTCTTTTTTAATGCAGGTGCAATAGAATATGGCGATAATCAATTTTCAAAAGCCAGCAACTACTTTTTGTATTCTTATAAGGTAAGTGAATCGTTTGGCACAATTGATACTGCAACTTTATACAATGCCGGTTTGGCTGCTGAAATTGCCGGAGAAATTGACCGGGCCTATGATTTATATGTACAGGTTGAAGAAATGGACTACGATCAGCCATTTCTTTACAGTTCACTGGCCAATATTAGCATCGCCAAAGAAAAAGACGAAGAGGCAGCAGAATGGATAAAAAAAGGCAGAGAAAGATACCCTGATAATCTGGACCTGATATTTGCCGAGGCAAACATATATCTTACCACCGGTGATATTCCTGAAGCAAGAAGGGTTCTTGAGATAGCCATTGAACGAGATCCCGAAAATCCCAACCTGCATTATGCATTTGCCGTTAATTATGACCAGATGTCGAGAGATACGCTTTTCAGTGAAGAAGAGAGGGAGTTTGCTTACCAGGAAGCCATAAAGGCTTATGAAACTGCTATAGAATTAAAACCCGATTATTTTGATGCTATATACAACCTGGGAGCACTTTATTTTAACGAAGGTATCAAATTATTTGTTGAAGCTGAAGAACGTTTACGGGAAACTATGGACTTTAACGCTTACCAAGAAGAAGAAAAGAAAATCAAAGAAGTATGGTTGCAGGCACAACCATATCTGGAAGAATCTTTTGATATGATTGATGAAGATGATGAAAATTTCGAAGTAGTTTTAAGATCGCTCCGCGAATTGTACATGAGAACAGAACAGAAAGATAAATTGGAGGAAACCAATGAAATCTGGACAGAAAAATTTGGTAGTCCTGATGAGGAAGAATAATTTCATTTTACTATAAAAAAGAAAAGGGTGGTAGTATTTATATCATCCTTTTCATTAATATTTATAATTTAACATAATATAAATTATAAGACTATTTTGTTTAATCACAAATATCAAGATAATAAAGGAATTATACATTAATCAACGGTTTATATAATAATGATACCCTCCTGAGAATTGAATATTTAAAAATTAGATGAAAGGAAATGCGACTATGAAAAAAATAAAAGGAAGGCAATAACTACATAACTTCATTCATATGCTTATCTGAAATAAGGTCAGCAGCTTCTTTCGTAATTAAATTTCCAAAACATTTGACTATTGTATAAGGATCGAGATTGAGAAAATCAGTTGCATTATCTACAAAATCTTTTCCGGGGTGAAACATAGGAAAGAAATCGTTTGAATCATCGCTTAAGTGCTCATCACCACCTTCAATAAATGACAAATTTTCAACAAAAACGTTATGAGGATCTGTGAGAAAAACCAGTTCTAAAAAACAATCCTTTCCATCACAGCAGAATTTCATGGATATGAGATCATGATTTACCCAATCAAGGTATTTATTCCTGAATGCCTTTGTTATATTTAGTTTCTGGATCATCGATAGTGCCTCCTACCCTTTTAAAATATACATCTAATTATAATACTTAGATGCAGTAATTCTTTTTCTGAACCAAAAGTAAAAAAGTTTTTAAATAAATTAATAAAATTATTATGAGAAAAATGAAATTGGTGATAACTTTTTACTGTTTTACCGTTTAAATAAGTTTTTTAACCTAAATAAATAAA
>SLOJ01000208.1 GCA_007132585.1 Bacteroidales bacterium
ACTTTAAACTCTGTTGTATGGATATAATGATAACCTATCCAGAAGTACCCTGCCAGACAAATTGATATTACAATGAGATAGAGTTTATTACGACTCATTTGTGGTTTTAAAACAGATACTGTTGAAGCTTTTCCATATTTTTCTTTTTGGTAGCCCCCTGTATCAGAAACCAGTCGACAATGGTCCAGATGCCCAGACCGCCGCAGGTTAATAGCTTTGCAATGCCCAGACCGGTATCACCAATCATAAATCTGTCAATTCCCAGGTAGCCCACCAGTAGGGAAACAATCAGGGTAGTGGTTGGGTTTTTTAAATTCAGTGACTGAATAAAAGTCCATTTTGAATCATCGAGTTTCAACAAGTGGTCCCTGATCTGGGGGATTTGAAAGCTTTCAAAATACCTGCCATTGGCCATTATGAACATGTCAACTTTATTCTCTTCCATGCGTAATATTTTTTTGTTGGTTTACCTACTCTTATGGATTTTCGGTTGCTCCCCGTTAACTTCGGTATCGGCTCCGTCATTTTTTTAATTTTAATCAAATGTTTTAATTTTTAACATCAACAAAAATATGAAAAAAATATATAAATGTTAATATTTCTAAAACAAACATGGGTTTATCGGCTGGAAATCATTTAAATCAGAAAATTGTTACTTTCGTCAGGTTGTAACCAGCACTATCCAAGTTCAATTTTTATGCTTAGTCAGGAAATTATAAACAAGTTGCTTAGTGAACTAAGCTTTCGCACCAGCCGCAGCAGCGGGGCAGGAGGTCAGCATGTAAACAAAGTTAGCAGCAGGGTTGAGTTACGGTTTGATGTTGCTGGATCATCATGGCTCACCGAAGTTCAAAAAAGCAGAATTCAGGAAAAACTTGCAACCAGAATTACCGGTCAGGGCGAACTGATTGTTGTAAGTGAAAAATCACGCTCGCAGCATCAAAACAAAGAAGATTGCATTGAACGATTTCTGGAGTTACTTGATCAGGCACTAAAACCTGAAAAGAAAAGAGTTCCCACCCGGCCATCCAAAGCTTCACGACTTAAGCGGTTGGAAAAGAAAAAACAACACTCTCTTAAGAAGGACAAAAGACGAAAACCGGATGTATGAGAAAAGCCGCTCTGAAAAAGGAACGGCTTTTAAGATTAATTCTTATTAAAAATTATTTTATGATTATTTCACCGGTGCATTTTTAAGCGTTTCAACCAGAAAGTCCCAGAAAAGCCCAACGGTCTTAATATTTACCATTTCGTCAGGAGAATGGGGGTTGCGAATGGTGGGTCCGAATGAGATCATGTCAAGGTTAGGATAAACCCCTCCTATAAGACCACATTCCAGCCCGGCATGAATTACTTTTACTTCAGGAGTTTTCCCGAATTTATCATGATAAACCTCTTTCATGGTTTGAAGTATGGGGGAGCCGGCATTTGGTTTCCAACCGGGGTATGAACCGGCATGCTCCACTTCTGCTCCTGCCATTTCAAATACCGAACGCATCATATTGCAAAGATCATCCTTTGCTGAGTCAACAGAGCTTCTTTGTAGTGTGCAAACTTCCACTTTTTGACCATCCGATTTAACTATCGCCAGATTGGTACTTGTTTCAACCACATCGGGCATATCATCAGTCATACGTATTACACCGTTGGGACATGCATAAATGCTATTGAAAATATTGCCGGTGATTTCAGGATCAATAAGGCTTTCCGGTATATCGGTTTTGGTGATCAAAAGTGTAAATTCGGGCTCAATATTTTTAAGCTCATTTTTTATTTTACCGGCTAAATCATTTGCAAGATTAATAAATCCTTCTTCATTTTCCTTTGGTACTACAACAATAGCAGTAGCTTCACGAGGAATTGCATTACGCAGGCTGCCACCTTCTATGGAATTTAGTTGCAGGTTAAATTCGCGGTTTGCCTGCCATAATAACCGGTTCATGATCTTATTTGCATTTCCTCTTCCCAGTTTAATATCAAGTCCTGAATGGCCCCCTTTCAAGCCTTTCACATCCACTTTAAAAGCTTCAACAGCTCCAACCACATCAATCTCATTATAGGTAAACCAGGCATTTGTATCAATGCCACCCGCACAACCAATGTATAGTTCACCATCATCTTCCGAGTCAAGATTAATGAGAATATCGCCCTTTAAAAAACCTTCTTTCAGGGCAAATGCACCTGTCATGCCGGTTTCTTCGTCAATGGTGAAAAGGCATTCAATGGGCCCGTGCTCAAGATCATTTGATGCAAGTACCGCCATAGCCGCTGCTGCACCTATTCCATTGTCGGCTCCCAGGGTAGTGCCGCGGGCTTTTACCCATTCACCATCAATCCAGGGTTGTATAGGATCGGTTTCAAAATTATGCTTTGTATCAGTGTTTTTCTGTGGTACCATATCAAGATGGCTTTGCAAAACAATGGTCTTACGGCCTTCGTAACCAGGGGTAGCCGCTTTTCGAATTGCAATATTACCAACATCATCAACCTGTGTATCAAAGCCGTGATCTTCACCAAACTTTTTCACAAAGGCAATAATTTTTTCTTCCTTTTTTGATGGGTGTGGAATACTGCAGATGTCTTCAAAATAGTTCCAAAGAATTTTGGGTTCAAGGTTTGATAATACTTTTGTCATTTTTTTATTCTTTTAGGGTTTCATTAAAGGGTATAAGTTTTGCATTTTCAATAATTCTATTCATTTTAAAAGATCCTGCCTGCCTGTGTATCCTTAAATTAATACTTTTTGTTTTAATGTATTGCTGGCATATGCAAACCTAATGTTTTTTGATGATTACAGGTTTAAAACATTATAAGAAACATACAGTTCACTTAAATTACCAAAGTTACCGGTAAATATGTACAACCTTTTTGGTTTTAAAATAATCTTCTGCAAAAAAATCAGAAATTTCAAATATTTTGTAATTGAAAGATATTTTTGTCAGCTCTTTCTCAAAGTCACCTCCCTTCAGGTAAAGCACTCCATTTTTTAATTTGTTTTTGTTGTGCTTGCTGATTTTCGTTTCAACCCATTCCATAAATAAGGGCAATGCAGAAACGGCTCTGCTAACAATAAAGTCAAATTTACCGTTAATTTTTTCGGCTCTTTCCTGTATGGTTTTTACATTCTGCAGTTCAAGTTCCCTGGCTATTTCATCAACTACTTTTATTTTTTTCCCTATGGAATCAACCAGGGTGAAATGGCATTGGGGGAATAAAATGGCAAGCGGAATTCCTGGAAAACCTCCTCCTGTGCCCACATCCATTATTTGCGTCTCCGGTGTGAAACTGATGAATTTAGCAACTGCCATCGAATGTAGTACATGTCGTATATAAAAGTTTGGTACATCTCTACGGGATATAACATTTATCTTACTGTTCCATTCATCATAAAGAGGTTTCAGTTGATGAAATTTTTCAATTTGCTGTGGTTTCAACTGCGTGAAGTACTTTTTTATTAATTCCATGTAACAGATTTTTCACAAATATTTTCCAAAAATAAGGATTTATAAGTTGAATTTGTCACATACATCCTTAACAATTGTGAATTAAAAAGTATTTCATTAAAGCAGGATTTTGTTGAAAAATAATTAGGTTTGCATAAGAGTCAATTAATTAATCAGTTAAACCTAATGAACTTGCATATGTCGAAGTTTACTCATACCATAATACTGCTCTTTATTATTATAGTTTCTGTTTTTTCTTCTGTTAGTGGTCAACAGCAAATGACGCTTGATGAATATATCGAAAGGTTTAAAGATATCGCAATGGAAGAGATGCGCGCAAATGGGATTCCTGCCAGTATAAAACTGGCACAGGGAATTCTTGAATCGGGATTTGGAAACAGTGATCTTGCTGTAATAGGAAATAATCATTTTGGCATTAAATGTCACGGATGGGGAGGTAGCGCCTTTTTTAAGGATGATGACTACAGGGATGAATGTTTCAGGGCATATAATAATCCCGAGGAGTCTTACAGAGATCATTCCGAGTTTCTCACGGGTCGTGAGCGATATGCCGGTTTGTTTAAACTGGAAATGGATGATTATAAGGGGTGGGCTAGAGGACTCAGAAGAGCAGGTTATGCAACAAATCCGCAATATCCTGATTTGCTCATTGGTATTATTGAACGTAACAGTTTATATGAATATGATCAGTTGGTACTTGCCAATCCCGATGGCAGGAAATCGTCCGGAATCAGCTCCAGGCCGGCGGGACAAACTTCCGGACGAAGCGCTTCCGGAGATCAGTTAAACCGACAGGATACAGATCAGGAGCGCGAAATTCATGAAAATAACCGGATAAGATATATATATGCCCGGCAAGGTGATACCCCTGAAAGTATAGCAGATGAATTTGGGATGTGGCCCAGGGAAATTTACCGTTATAATGACATGGAAAGCAGCGGTAGTTTAAAAGTTGGGCAGATAGTTTACCTGCAACCCAAAAGGCGAAGGGGGAGTGAACAATATCATTTTGTTAAATCCGGTGAAACCATGTATGATATTTCTCAACAATATGGTATCAGGCTGAAAAGTTTATACAGACGAAATAACATGGAGGAAGGACAAGAGCCTGAGTCAGGACAAAGAATCTACCTGCGAGGTCGGGTAAGAGATTAGATTTCTTTCATAGTTTTATAATCCTGAAAATCTCCGGATTTCTAATTTACAGCAAGCTCAAAGGCTCCATGGTGCCTTACCGACCAGCATTCTACACCTAAACTGTCGCACTCTTCCACCCATCTGCGGGTTTGAAAGAAATTGTTGGAATGGTCTATAATGACTTTAGCAGAAGGGTAAAGTTTATTAATATTTTCAATACTTATTTGTGGATTTCCTGAAATTATCACGAAGTCTATGTCAAACTCTTCAAATTTTAAATCCGTAAACTCATCTTTATCTTTTTCTGGCAATATATTGCTCTCTGTAAGAATTTTTAAATTCAAGCCTGCAAAATGAATAAAAGCGCCTGTTTTGAAGAGATTATCAGTTTTGAAACTATCGTTATTCATTGCCAATGAAAGGGTGTGTTTATCTTTGATCCCTTTCTGTAAACGATTTTCTTCTACATGAAAAGAAAGGCTCCGTTGGTCGGCAAGTGTTTTCTCACAAGCCATAAAATAACAGTTTCTTCCGGAAAAGAAATCGATACCCGTTCCACCCGGAATATGGTAAACAACCATTCTTTTCTGCTTTTGATTCTGAATATTTCTTACTGATAAGGAGCCGGTAAGAATCAAGCCCATGGTCAATATGAAAAAGGCATATTTTTTCCTGGCGTATATCCAATAAAGCCCGCCAAGAATGATGATTCCAAAAATGAATAGTGTTTCATGAAAACCTATGAAAACATTGTAAGCTACTGAACCGGGAAGTCCCTCAATCAATTTGACTGCATTATGCAAAATAAATATCAGGAAGGATAATATCTTTCCTGTTATTAAGGAAAGAAGTTGAATTGGAGAAACCATAAAAAAGAAGATTCCTGCTTTGATGATCAGGCCTGTTAAAGGTATTACAGCGAGGTTGGTAAGTAGAAAGTAATTAGGAAACTGGTTGAAGTAGTATAGAGCTAAAGGCCCGGTTCCCAGCTGGGCTGCGAAAGAAACAGTAATTATTCCCCATGCATAATCAAGTAAACGGGTTTTAAAATATAACTGACGGTAGAATAGGGGTTGTAACCAAACAATACTGATTACTGCAATGTATGAGAGTTGAAAGCCAATACGATAAATAATAAATGGATCAAGCAGAATAAGAAAAAGGGCTGATGCTGCCAGTGTATTGTAAATATTGGTACTCCTGCTGAAACTTTGTCCAATTGCCACAAAACTAAACATGGTTGAAGCGCGCAGCACAGAAGGAGAAAACCCGGTTATAGCAGCATAAAACCAGATCAGAAAAATAATTGTAAAGGTTTTCAGGATTCTGCCATATGGCAGCCTTTTCATGAAGCTCAGCAAAAGGTTAAGTACAAGAAAAATAATTCCTACATGCAGCCCTGAAACGCAAAGTATATGCATGGCTCCGGCTCCGGCAAATTCGCGTTGAAGATCTTCATCAAGATAATCACGATACCCAAGCAATAATGCTGATGCAACGGCAAACTCACGACCCTTGATATCGTTTGCTTCCAGGGTTTCAAGTGCTTTGGTACGCATTGAATGAGCCAGTGAAACTAAAGGGTGACCTTCATTTTCAAGGGTTTTATACCATTGCCCTGACCGACGATAGGTTTGATGGAAAATATTCTGGTTGGACAGGAAATTTTTGAAGTTAAAAGTGTTTGGGTTTTGTGGCGGTCGTACTTCCTGTGTATTATTCTCCAGAAAAACAATATCACCATATGACAGGGATGCAGCAAGTGAGTCTTTCTCAAAATATGCAATGAGCCTCCCTTTTACTTTCTTTAAGGAATCATTGGTCAAAATATGGGTTACACGGCCTATGATTTGATATGTATTGGTTTTTTCTGAAACCGGTTCGGTGAGCTGTATCCTGAGATATGAATTATCAAGGGTTTGATTGCTGAAATGTGACGGTTCAATTTTTTCAAATCTTCCCTGGGCAAGGAGGTGGCCAACAAATACAAAGAAAAACATCAGGTTAAGGCCGAAAGCGAAACGATAATTAAAGTTTTGTTGCAGATATTTTTCTATGACTACTGTCATTAAAAAAAATATAATCATTAAGCCGGCAGCCTGGCTTAATGAGAAAAAATATTGTGTTTGTTTAAAAACTATAATCCCTGTTATTACGGGAATGACAACCCGAACAAGAGGGATGTTTGAATAATGTGTCATGGCACAAAATTTACTTCAAGTTAGTAAATTTTGCCATCAAAACCAATTATATAAATAACTAGATTGTTCTTCACCAGGTGAATTCTGTTTCAAGATAATTTATGGTTGAATTGCGGTAGTAAAGCTGCAAAATTTCTTTTCGTGAATATCCTTGTTTTGCTCTTTGCATGGCTCCTTCCTGGCACAAGCCTACTCCGTGGCCGTATCCTTTACCCTCAAGTTGCAGGGTATCGCCATCCTCATCAAGTGTAATAGAAAAATAAGTTGATCTCAATCCAAAATGTTCCCGAATATGCCTAATCTGGATGAGCTCATTATCATCAAGGAATTGCTTTCGGGAGGCTTGCCTGAAACCTGTTATTCCTTTCCATTCATCTTCACCGGGATTGTAATGAAATCTTTGTTGAAGGAACTTTCTCAGTTCATTGGAAGAAATAGATGTTTCCCACCTTGCACCCGGCATTCCGCTGCAATATTCATCTTTGACGGCTCTTAAATATGGCAAAGCTTCCGCCCATAAATCTTCTGAATTTAATGTGTGCCCGCCACAATTGGCATGATAAACCGTGTTTAGCAGGTTACCGTTGATATCGGTTAAAACCTCACCACGGCATTTGTCTACAGCTGCAATTATTGATTTATCCGTTGATTTGCCGTAATAGGCCTGACAATGAACCTTATCGCAAAGATGGAAACCTTCATGGTTATGCCGATTTAAATTTCTTAATGCATAGGTGCGGATAATGATGGCCTGAACCTGATAAAATATGTCATGTTTATTAAATCCCGATTCCCATTGAACAGTGCCGGCAACATAGCTTTCAAAAGGTGCTCGGTTTATAAGAGAAAATCTGCCATTTTTGATCTTCACGGTCAAATTTCCATCATAACCCCTTACATGTAAGTCATTATGTGATGGATTTACAAGAAATGAATTATGAAATGCTGCTCCCTGCAAGGTGATTTTGCCAACTGCGAAAAGTACAGTATCGTTTCTGATGATTATAAACTCATTGCCTTTTCTTTCAAGGGTTATACTTGAAAACGGGGTAAGCTCAAGCAGTTTGTTATGTTCAATATCGCAAACCAGGTACCTGCCATGAGTTACTGTAAAGTTCAATTTTTTTATTGTTTCACCCGAGAATATTTCCACATCAATTTCTTCAGGTAGTTTGTCTGCATAGCAATACAACGGCCCCGAAACTATAAAAATAAATATTAGATAATATCTGAAGCACATATCAATTTTTTAAAAATTCAGCAATTGCTTTTGCTGCTTTTGCACTTGCACCAGTGCCACCTAGTTTTTTTCTGAGCTGCTTATATTTGTTCAATATTTCTGCCCTGTAATGATCGTTTTCAGTAATCTCTCTTAATTCTTTCACCAGATTAGTTGTATTAAAATCGTTTTGAATCATTTCTTTAACAACTTCTTCATCCATGATAAGATTAACCAGTGAAATAAATTTTATATCAACCAACCTCCTGGCTATCTGATAAGATATTGTGTTTGCTTTATAGCATACTATCTGGGGTACTCCGATCAAAGCAGTTTCAAGAGTTGCAGTACCAGATGTAACCAAAGCTGCATAGGCAATACGTAGTAAATTATATGTCTGATCAAAAACAACAGGAATATCGCTTTTTCCGCTAAACTGTCTGTAAAGATCTTCTGAATGCCCTGTAGTTCCCGCAATAACAAATTGGTAACCGGGATAATTATCGCTTACTTCACACATGATAGCAAGCATCTTTTTTATTTCCTGTTTTCTGCTGCCAGGGAGCAAAGCAATTACAGGATTGTTTTCAGCAAGATTGTTTTTTCGGCGAAAGTCAGCTTCTGGAATATGGTCTGTTCTTTCTAATGCATCAAGTAATGGATGCCCAACAAATTCTACATTGTAATTGTGTTTGAGGTAAAAATCCTGTTCGAAAGGTAGAATTACCAGCATTTTATCAATATCCCTTCTGATTTTTTTTACCCTCGATTTGTGCCATGCCCATACTTGAGGTGAAATATAATAGATGGTTTTTATATTTTGTTTCCGCACAAAATTTGCTATGCGAAGATTAAAGCCGGGATAATCTATAAAAATAACGGTATTAGGCTGATAGTCAATGATGTCTGCTTTGCAAAGTTTGATGTTATTCAATATTGTGGGAAGGTTGAGAAGTACCTCAGCAAAACCCATAAACGACAATTCATCAATGTGCTTAACAATGGTTGCTCCTTCTTTTTGCATGCGATCACCTCCCCAAGCCCTGAATCTGGCATCAGGATCAAGTTGTTTAATGGCCTTTATTAAATTGGATGCATGCAGATCTCCGGAAGCTTCACCTGCTATTAAATAGTACTTCATGTGGTTTTATACGGAGTAAATTGATGAAAAGTTCTGATTTTTTATTTGAAATTATTATCTCAAAATATTTGACTGAGCTTTGGATTGATTTTTTTACTTTCGCAAAGTCAAAAAACTAAAAAGATGACCAAAAAAACTATTCCTGCAACGGGAAATGTAAATGTTGCCATACAAGGATTCCCGGGTTCATTCCATGAAATGGCAGCGCGTAAGTTTTTCCCGGAAACGGAAATAACTATTTTACCTTGTTTTACTTTTAAAGAAGCCTTCGATCTTGTTAATGATTTATCAGCTGATGTTGCGTGTGTGGCAATTGAAAACTCACTTGGCGGATCGCTTTTGCCAAATTATTCATTGCTGAGAAACTCGGGTTTAAAAATCGGAGGTGAAATATTTCTCAGAATTGAACAGCATTTTATGGCTTTGCCAGGTCAAACGCCCGATGATATAATTGAAATTCAATCGCATCCGATGGCTATTGTTCAGTGTGAAGAGTTTTTGGAGCCTTATCGTAAGAAGGGGGTAAGAATTGTTGATACGCCTGATACGGCATTAAGTGCAAGAAATATTGCTTCAGAAAAACTGGCAGGAGTTGCTGCCCTGGCATCAGATCTTGCAGCACAAATGTATGGGCTTGAAATATTAATGCATGGTATTGAAACCAATAAGCGCAATTTTACAAGGTTTCTGATGCTGGCAAGAGAAGAAAATATTGATCAGGTTATTACACCGGAAAAACAACAATCGATCAATAAAGCTTCGTTGTGTTTTTCATTAACTCACCAAATCGGTAGCCTGTCTCAAATCTTATCTGTGCTTGCATTTTACCGAATCAATCTTACAAAAATTCAATCAGCACCTATAGTTGGTAAAGAGTGGGAGTATTTTTTCTATATTGATCTTTTATTTGATGATGCAGATATGTTTAAAAGCTCTTTAAACGCAATAGGGCCTCTTACTGATCAACTGCAGGTAATGGGGATATATGCATCGGGTAATAAGTAGATTTATTATTCTTTTTTATCTGCTGAAGGCAGTGCTTTTCTTCAGGCCTTCAAGCATGATTGTCTGAACCTGGCTTATAATTTTTCTTTGAGAAATTTTCCTGTATACGAATCTTTACACTTCGCCAGGTTTTCCGGTGTTCCCTCAAATACCAGGTTACCACCCTTTTCACCTCCTTCGGGACCCAGGTCAACAACCCAGTCAGCAGATTTAATGATTTCGGGGTTGTGTTCAATTACCAGTATACTGTGTCCATTATCAATGAGTGCTTCAAAAGCCTTAAGAAGTACTTTGATGTCATGGAAATGTAATCCTGTTGTAGGTTCATCAAAAATGAAAAAAGTCTTCTGATTATTTATACCCTTTGAAAGGAAAGAAGCCAGCTTTATTCTTTGTGCTTCACCACCGGATAATGTGCTTGATGACTGACCAAGCTTAATATAACCTAAACCGACATCCTGGAGAGGTTGAAGTTTTGCTGCAATTCTTTTTGCAATCTGTTGTTTCTCGCTGGAAGTGGTGAAAAAGTCAATAGCCTCATCAACTGTAAGGTCAAGGATTTCGTTGATGGCTTTGTTTTGAAACTTGATATCAAGTATTTCATCCTTAAATCTTGTGCCATTGCAGCTTTCGCACTTTAAGCTTATATCAGCCATAAACTGCATTTCAATTTTAACTTCTCCTTCTCCTTCACATTCAGGACAGCGACCCCCGTCAATATTAAAACTGAAATAACCCGGAGTATATGTCCTGGCCTTAGCCAGGGGATTCTGGGCATAAAGGTTACGTATTTCATCATAGGCTTTAATATAGGTAACCGGGTTTGATCGCGACGACCTTCCGATTGGATTCTGATCAATGAATTCCACATCGTTGAGAGACTGATAATCTCCTGTCAGCATATCGAATTTACCTGTTTTTTCACCGTAACCTCCATACATTTTCTTAAGGGCCGGGTACAAAATATTTTTTATCAAAGTAGTTTTTCCCGAGCCACTTACTCCACTTACAACAGTCATGACCCCAAGAGGTATTTTTACAGAAAATCCTTTTAGGTTATGTTGCCTTACACCCTTAAGATCAATAAATTCCTTCCATTTTTTTCTTTTCGGCGGAACGGATATCTGAAGCTTTTTATTTAAGTATCCTGCAGTATAGCTGTTTTGGTTTTTGAGAAGTTTTTCGAAGCTCCCCTGAAATATAATTTCACCGCCATGAGCGCCGGCAAGAGGACCAATATCTATTACCTGGTCGGCATTTCGCATAATGTCTTCATCATGTTCAACAACTATAACCGTGTTGCCAAGATCTTTCAGGCGTTTCAAAACTTTTATCAGGCGATGAGTATCTCTTTGATGCAGACCAATGCTGGGTTCATCTAATATATATAGCGATCCTACAAGGCTGCTGCCAAGAGATGTAGCGAGATTTATACGTTGCGACTCGCCACCCGAAAGGGTGGAGGAGAGGCGATTGAGTGTAATATAACCCAGGCCCACATCATTAAGATACTCGAGCCGGTTATTGATTTCAACAAGCAATCTTTTTCCTATTTCACTATCATGCTCATTAAGCTTAATATTTTGAAAAAAATCATATAGTTGATCAAGAGGCTTTAGTACAAGTTCACTTATGCTTTTGCCGGCAACTTTTACATAGTTTGCATCTTTGCGCAATCGGGTTCCGTTACAGTCGGGACACACAGTTTTGCCACGGTACCTGGCTAACATAACCCGGTACTGGATTTTATATGTATTTTCTTCAATCATCCTGAAGAAATCATTTAACCCGCCAAAGAATTCATTACCTTGCCACAACAGTTGTTTTTGCTCTTGAGTTAATAGATAAATGGGTTTGTGTATGGGAAAATCAAACTTGTAAGCATGCTTTACAAGTTGGTGCTTCCACTCACTCATTTTTTCTCCTTTCCAGCAAACAATGGCATCATCGTAAACAGAAAGGCTTTTATTGGGTATAACGAGATCTTCATCAATGCCGATGATACTGCCAAAACCTTCGCAGGTTTTGCAGGCACCAAATGGATTGTTAAATGCAAACAGGTTTACTGTGGGTTCTTCAAATATTATTCCATCAAGTTCAAAACGATTTGAGAAATATTCTTTTCTAATGCCATGCCGGTTTTCGTATTCCAGCATACATTCACCATGACCTTCATAAAATGCTGTTTGGGCAGAATCTGCTATTCTGGCTTTCAGGTCATTATCAGTTACATCTACTTTAAAACGGTCAATGACTATGAGCGGTTTCTTGTTGATGTTAATTTCATCAATATCCGTAAGTATTTCTTCAATCTTTACTATTTTGTCGTTAAGTGATATACGCGAAAATCCCTGCTGAAGCAAAACGGTTAGATGTTGTGCAAAATTTCTTCCCGCATCAATATCAATGGGAGCAAAAAACATTACACGCGTATCTTCAGGCAGATTCAGCACAAAATCAACCAGGTCGCTCACTGTATGTCGTTTTACCGGATTACCCGAAACCGGTGAAAAGGTTTTTCCAATACGGGCAAAAAGCAATTTCAGATAATCATAAATTTCTGTTGTTGTACCCACTGTGGAACGTGGATTGCGTGTATTTACCTTTTGTTCAATGGCGATTGCCGGTGATATGCCTTTGATATAATCTACATCAGGCTTGTTCATACGACCCAGAAATTGCCTTGCGTATGAGCTCAGACTTTCCACATAGCGGCGCTGCCCCTCTGAATACAAGGTATCAAATGCCAGTGAAGATTTTCCTGATCCGGATAAGCCGGTAATTACAACCAGCTTTTTCCTTTCTATAGCAACATTTATCGATTTCAGATTGTGAACACGAGCACCCTTTATTAGGATATAATCTTTGGAGCTGAGTTTGTCTATATCTTTTTCAATATTCATTTAAATATTCTGCAAATAAATTTTGCAAAATTACCACATCTTATTGGATTTTTATAAACATGTTTTTATTGTATTGCATTAAAACTTGTTATAAAATAAAAAGTGGAATGAAAATTGTAAAGTAAATCAAAGTAAAAATAAGTATATAAAAAAAGTGTTCATTAATTGTTTGTTTAACAATTATTATTTCAAAGATAAGGAATTGTCATGTTGATCGATCTTTATTGATAAAAACGTCTTAGTAAAAACTTCCAATGGTTCACAGATAAAAAAAAAGGCTTATATTTGTCAAGCATAGAACAATAAAAATAAACAACATTCCAATAAACCATTAATTAAAAAAGGAGACCGCCTATAGACAGAACTCTACTCTTGATTTAAAACTAAATTGGAGGCCATTGTTATGAATGACCGTAAAACTAGCGATCAAGAGTTAGTTCGCCTATACATTAATGGTGATCACTCGTCCCTGGAAACATTAATTAAAAGACATCAGAGAAAAATATTTTCTTACATAATGCTTATTGTTAAAGATAAGCATGTTGCTGAAGATGTATTTCAGGATACTTTTATCAAAGTAATAAATACCCTAAAGGCAGGATCTTATAATGAGGAAGGAAAATTTCTTCCCTGGGTTATGCGTATTGCACATAATCTTATCATAGACTATTTCAGGAAATCAAAACGAATGCCGTTTCTTGAAAACAGTGAGGATTATGACATTTTTGAAACCTTGAGAATATTTGATCAAACAATCGAGGATAAAATAATCGTTGAGCAAATACATCGTGATGTAAAGGCATTAATAGAGTATTTACCCGATGAGCAAAAAGAGGTGTTGAAAATGCGGCATTATTCCGATATGAGTTTCAAGGAAATAGCCGAACAAACCAATGTTAGCATTAATACTGCTTTGGGCAGAATGCGATATGCGCTTATCAACCTGAGAAAAATGGTGGATGAGAAATCCATAATTCTTACCCGATGACTTTTAAGTTTTAGCCAGTCCTAGACTTTGGTGAAGGTTATTCCAATTGTATTAACTTTGCCGGCGAACCTGCCGGCATCTTTTATTATGCATATCTTCGAAAATATTTCACTGAAAAATTACAATACTTTTGGTATTGATGCTAAAACCCGATACTTTACAAAATTCTCCTGCGAGAAAGAAATTCCGGCTCTGTTGAATCATATCAATAGTTTGAAACTTTCTTATATGATATTGAGTGGGGGAAGCAATATTTTGTTTACACAGGATTTTCCCGGACTTACTTTACATGTCAATTTAAAAGGAATAACTAAATTGAGTGAATCAGGTGACTTTGTCCTGGTAAAGGCAATGGCTGGCGAAGACTGGGAAGATCTTGTAAAATATTGCTTAAAAAACAACTGGGGTGGAATTGAAAATCTCACCCTGATCCCAGGAAAAGTCGGAACGAGCCCGATGCAAAATATTGGTGCCTACGGTGTTGAATTGAAAGATGTTTTTCATGAGTTGGAAGCACTGAAAGTTAATACAGGAGAAATTCATACTTTTAATAAAAGTGATTGCCGGTTTGGCTATCGCAATAGTTTTTTTAAGCAAGAGGGTAAAGGGCGGTTTATTATTTTATCAGTTACCTTCAAACTTACTCAAAAAAATCATTTTATTAATTCCGGTTATGGTGCAATAATGCATGAACTGGAGCGAAGGAAAATTGATAAACCGGGTATTCATGATATTGCTGATGTTGTTCGATTTATAAGAACCAGCAAACTCCCCGATCCTGAAGTTTTGGGTAATGCAGGTAGTTTCTTTAAGAATCCTGTGATTCCTGCCAAGCAACATGAAAAACTTAAGAAAAGGTTTTCTGAAATTGTTGCATATCCTGACAGATCAGGAAACATGAAAATTGCTGCCGGCTGGCTCATTGAAAATGCCGGCTGGAAAGGTTATCGGGTTGGAGATGCCGGTGTTCACAAACTGCAGGCACTCGTGCTGGTAAACCATGGCAAAGCATCGGGTATGGAGATATTGCAGCTTTCTGAAAATATCAGAAAATCTGTAAAGGATCGGTTTCAAATAAATCTGGAACCCGAAGTAAATATCTTATAATTAAATCTTGTATTGCAGATTTTTATCAGGCATGATATTCCTGAAATCAAATTTTTTCTTTCTTTGTAATTTATCTTTTATTGTGCAATTTTGTGCGGGATAAAATCAGATGTAATTGATGATACAAATCAAAAGAATTGAGTACGTAGCACTTTTTATAATATTAGCACTAATAATTTTCCGGGTTTTTGCAGGAATGCAATTACATGTATTGCTTAGGGTTTTTCTTGTGCTCATTGCAATTTTTTACATGTGGTCAGGTTTTTTTCTTTTTACAGGAATGAGCCCGAAAGATCTTTTTAATGACCGAAAACGTAGTGAACTTCCCCCTAAAAAGGTAACCATCAGTATAATAGCCGGATTTATTTATTCATTGAGTTTTATTGCAATCATCCATACTATAGATTTTTACAGGGGAATGGATATTCTTGCCGGAATAGCTTTTTTGCTTAACCTTTTAATACTGGGGTTTATTTTATTTTTATGGTCCCGAAGAAAAGAGAAAAATAAATTCATTCAGCAATTTTTTATCCGATCAACGGTCCTTGTTTTCTTCTTTGCTTTTGTCCTTTTAATTTCTGTTGAAACGAAGCTAAACGTTTTATATAAAGATCATCCACGGTTTATTGAAGCATATACTGCATACATGGATGACCCTGAAGACCCCGAGAAAGTTAATGCTTTACGGGAGGAGCGAAGTGCTTTTCGTTAGTATCAGGCAGGATATCTGAAAATAATTTTTCCCGGTATTCATTAATTAAGTCAAGAAACTATTTGATATTTATTTTGATTTAAAGAAACCTTTCCAGTTTCTCTAATTGTATACCACGTGATCCTTTTACCAGAATGGTGCTGTCTTTGATTTTATTTGCTTTAAACCAATCTGCAGCTTCTTCGGTATTAGTGAATATAAAAAAGTTGTTTTCATCTACGTGGCAAGCTGAAAATTCCTTACCAATAAGTATGACCCTATCAAGTTTCATTCTTTTGACAACCTCAACGATAGCTTGATGTTCTTGATTTGCAGTTTCACCCAACTCAAGCATATCTCCTAAAATGGCAACTTTAGGTTTTTCAGGATTGCTTGAAAAGTTTTCCAGTGCCAGAGACATGCTTGTTGGATTGGCATTATATGCATCCCATATTACTTTGTTTTTTGTTGTCTGTATAAACTGCGATCGCCGGTTCATGGGTTTATATTGTTCTATAGCTTTCTTGATGTATGCAAACGGAACATCAAAATATCTCCCGATTGCAACAGCTGCCAGAACATTCTCAAAATTATAAGCCCCCACAAGATTTGTTGATATTATTGTTTGTTCATTTGTGCTTTCTATTTCAGGAATATCAATCTTTAATTCAAGGTAAGGTTGTGATGAGATTATACTACCACTACAATCAAAATTTTCTCTACTGCCATATGTGTAAAGTTTGTCATAATTTTTTATTTGATCTGTAAGTATTTTATTGTCCTTATTAACAAATATCAACCCATCATTTCTGATAAGGAAATTGTATAACTCACTTTTCGCGTTTATAATATTTTCGAAACTACCAAAACCTTCAATATGTGCTTTGCCTATGTTTGTAATTAATCCGCAGGTGGGTTGTGCAATATTGCAGAGTTGATCTATTTCACCCACATGATTGGCACCCATTTCAATAACAGCGATTTCGTGCTTATTGTGTATGGAAAGAATAGTAAGAGGTAACCCTATGTGATTATTGTAATTACCCGGAGTAAAAAGAGTTTTGTATTTAGCAGAAAGAACACTGCTGATAAGCTCTTTTGTGGTGGTTTTTCCGTTTGAACCAGTAATACCAATTACCGGTATATTAACTCCTGACCTGTGAAAAGCGGCTAAAGATTGCAAGGTACTCAATACGTTTTTTACTTTTATGAGACCATCTTTTTTTATTAACCCTTCTTTATCAACTATTGCTAAAGCAGCGCCTTTGTCTAATGCTTCTGATGCAAATTCATTGCCGTCAAATACTTCTCCCTTCAAGGCAAAGAAAATAGTATTATTATCAATACTGCGGCTATCAATAGAAATTTTATATCCCTGTTGAATATATCTGTATATTTTCTCTTGTTGCAAGTCCATTAAAACAAAATGATTATAAATAAAAACAGCATGGTGTTAAAGACCATGCTAAGATAGTTTTTAGAAAGCTTTTGCCGAAATTTTTTAAATTAAAAAATAAGTCTCGTTTGTATGGCACAAACGAGACTTAAATTATTAATCAAGAATCCCAATTAAAGATTAGTAACCTACAGGGCTTCCCACACGAGTCATGGCACATCTGAATCCAATATCGTTGGTTGCCTCGTTTTGGTCAAGGAATCTTCTGTTTCCTGGAACAATCCAGTATGGCCTGTCTTTCCAGCTTCCCCCTTTGTATACTCTTGCTTCATCGTTGATAAGTGATGAAACACCATAATCGTACATTAACCTGCCATGGCCTTCTTCTTCAAGTCTTTGTTCTTCTCTGAAATAAATAGAAGAAGAGAAGTCACCATCGCGATGTCCAATATTATCAGCTTGTCTGTAATTTCTTCTGGTAGCGCTTTCTTCAGCAGTTACATCTCTGTATATTATACGACCGAGGCTATCTTTGGGTGCAAGATTTCCTTCATCGTCAAGGAGAGGTAACTGGAATACATTACCACGGAAAGGCCTGAAATCTGCAACGTCTTCGTGAGATAACGGACGGAATACATCCTGTACCCATTCATTAACATTACCTGCCATGTTATAAAGACCGTAATCATTGGGCCAATAAGCATAAACAGGAACTGTTATTTCACCTGCATCGTTTAGGTTTCCTGAAACACCCATTAAATCACCACGTCCTCTTTGAATATTTGCCATAAAGGTACCCATTGTCCTGCGTTCGCTGCTGCGCAGATTATTACCATTCCATGGATAAATTCTTCTTTCAACAATTCTTTCATAAACGGTATTTCCTATAAGACCCAGTGCGGCGAATTCCCACTCGGCTTCTGTTGGAAGGCGGTAGGCAGGTAAAAGAATACCATCTTCTCTTCTTACCCTTCTTTCACCGGTACCGCGTGGATCAAGGTCGCGCATATTTTCTCTTACAAGTCCTTCGTATTGACCGGCAAGATATGCTTCTGTATTAAAATTATCTTCATTGAGCTGGTCAGGATTCCAATCCAGGATTCCCTCCCTTATAAGGATCATTTCATTAACTCTGTCGGTGCGCCATGCAGCGTATTCAGTGGCCTGTACCCAGTTTACACCAACTACCGGATAATCTCTGTATGCAGGATGCCTCAGGTAATTATATACGTAAGGTTCATTATACGCGAGTCTTTCGCGCCAAACCAGTGTATCAGGCAATGCTTTGCGCACTACTTCGGGATAGGTTTCACCAAAAACACGTCCCAGCCAATATAGGTATTCTACATAATCAACGTTTCTTACCTCGGTTTCATCCATATAAAATGATGAAACGGTAACACGTCTGGGCTGGTTGTTCCAGTCGAACATAACATCCTGTTCTGTTCGGCCCATTACAAATGTACCTCCTTCAATAAATACTAGTCCGGGACCAGTATCTTGTTCCTGGTAAGGCCTCACTTCAAAACCCCCGGTATTAGGATCATTGTATGCCCAACCTGTAGTGGGAGAGGTTTCCTTCCCACATGATGAGAGGAAAGTTGCAGCTGCAAAAAAAGCTGTAAATGCTAAAAAAATCTTGGGATTCCTTGTCATAGTTGTGTTCATTTTTTGAGATTCGTACAAAAATAACTAAAATGAGGGACAATTTATTATGCGGTATTTCGTAATTTGACCCACGCAATTTAAATTAAGTAAAACACTTAATTCGTGTGCTCCGCCACCAACACCGGAATATCCTGATAGTGAGTGGTCATAGCTGTAAGCTATCGTGTAATTTACCTGTTTTAATCCTGCCATGAATATTAATGAACCGGGATATGAAAAGCTTTGCCTGAACCAAATACCCATAGTTATCGGTAAAATGCTTCCATACAATCCATAGTTAATTCTGTGAAAATCACCCTGCGATTGAATTATCAGATTGGGAGAAACAGTAAACCGCTCCTGGTTTGTTCTTCTTGAATGGCGTCTCATTGGAGAAAACTCATATCCTACATGAAGAGTATACTTAACAGGCAATTTTTCATTTTCAAAGAAATGGATAGATGGTTGTGATAAATGATGCAAGCTTATACCTCCGAAGAAACGCTCGTTGAAAAACAAAACTCCTGTTGAGAAATCAATATTATGGCTGTTAATGTTATCAGGAGATATTTCTGAAGTCGTAATATTTGAATTTCCTGCCAGGTTATACTGATCAGGAAAAACCAACTCATTCCAGTTCAGCTTATGGTTTAGATAAGTAGTTTGCATTCCAAAGCTCACATACCATTCACGTGAAAGCCTTCCGTGATAACTGTAAATGAAACCTGCCTGTGTATGATCAAGTAAGCCTCCCTGGCTATCATGTAGCAGGTGGATGCCTATACCCCCGCTAAGCCTTTCAGTGTATAAGTCTGATGAAAAGCTATAACTGCTGAAAGTGCCAAAAGCAGGATATGGTTGATTTCTGTAGTTCATAACAAAACGGGTACATCTTTCAGAACCTGCAAGCGCGGGGTTTAAATACAAAGGGTTGGCATAAAATTGCGAAAAAATCGGATCCTGCCCTTTCGTTTGATTTATCGTTCCGGTGCATATAATAATTAAAAGTACAGGAATAAACAATTTTAACTGCTTTTCCTTTTTATCTTTAACGTATTTATGTTTTACAGGTTTCAGCAAATTGTAAGATCATTTATTCTCAATACAAAAATGTCCTCTTGAGTTAACGTTTTTCATCAATGAAAATTTTACAACCTGTGAAATCAATAATATTCTTTCTTGCTAAGCGTTTAAATTTATGAATCTTTCTGAAATAAATTTTCCAACTTTGCTTGTTATATAATATTATGATGTTTTTAACAGGCGAATAATCCGAATCTTTTCATACACTAAATACTGGATATGAAGTTTGAAAATAAATATTTCTCTTTTCTTATAAGTTTCTCACTTGTAATCTTTATTGCTGTTTATGTTTATCCTCAAAATTCGGATAGCGAAATAATGCTAAGGTGGAAAAACCCACATATTAATATTGAAGGGGAAGGCAGTTTTATTTCATCTTTGGTTATGGAAAATGCTGTTTATGCTGACAGTATTCCTGAAGTACCCGTTTTTGTTTACAGAGCAAAGAATGAAGTTCCCCATTTTAGCAGGGAATTTAGTGTGGGTGATATTAAAACAGGACCATTATCTAAACAGGAAATTTTCCTGCTTGATAGTATCGGGTTTGCAGAATCTGAGTTCAGATATCATTCCAGCCTTGAAACCACGAGAGGTGAGTCATGGGCAGTTTTTCATATCGTACCTTTAAGAAAAGTAGATGGTAACTATGAAAAACTGGTATCATTTACTCTAAAAAGTGATTACGTTTTTGATCAGAAAATAAAATATGAAACTTTGCATGAATATCCGGATGCATCGGCTCTGTCAACCGGTAACTGGTATAGGTTCTGCACAGATATTGATGGTATTTACAGATTAACCTACCAGGATCTGGATAACCTGGGAGTAAATGTTTCCCAGATAGAAAAATCTACAATCCAGGTTTTTGGTAATGGAGGCGGAATGCTTCCTGAAGCCAATGATCAGCTCAGATATACTGATCCCATGGAGAATGCTATTTGGGTAAGTGGTAACAATTCAGGCACTTTTACGCAAAATGACTACATACTGTTTTACGGTCAATCACCCCATCGGTGGACCTATCAACCCGGTGATGATATCTTTACCCACGAAGTGCACTACTATTCTGATGAGACCTGCTATTTTATTACCTATGGACAGAACCAGGGAAAAAGAGTAACATCAAGATCGGTTTCTTCTGCACAACACACGCATAATGTTACAAGTTTTTACGATTATGATTATCATCAGCGCGATTTGCAGAACCTTATTGGTAGCGGTAAAATCTGGTTTGGTGAATTATTTGACGTTACTCTTTCAAGAAATTTTACATTCGAATTTCCCAACATAATTAATCAACAAAATACACATATAAAGTTTTACCTTGCTGCACGTTCAGGAGCTTCAAGCAGTTTTACTGCAGAAGCCGGGGGGCAATCAAACGGCTTTTCAGTATCGCCGGTAACCATGAGTACTTCTACAGGTGCATTTGCCCGGCATACCATTGGTAATATGCAGTTGCTGCCACCATCGGATCAGTTTGATATAAACCTTACTTACAATCGCACAGCAACCGGGGGCAGAGGATGGCTAAATTATATTGCGGTTAATGCCAAACGTGAATTGATCATGACAGGCGATCAGATGTTCTTCAGAAATCCATCTGTGCGTGGAGCAGACAAAACTGCCCGCTACGAAATCCGCAACATAATCCAGGGAAGTAATGTCTGGGATGTTTCAGATCCTCTGAATGTGATTAGTCAACAATTTGATTTATCAGGAAATACAGCAAGTTTCAAAGTAGATGGAAAAAATGATTTTCATGAATTTGTAGTTTTTTCGCCTGGTAATTACCTTAAACCTTCTCTGAAAGGACAGGTAAATAATCAAAATTTACATGGATCTGTAGTTCATGACCTAATTATTGTTGTTCCTGATTTATTGAGACAGGAAGCTGAGCGATTGGCTGAATTTCGAAGGAATAAGGACAATGACGATTTAACGGTAAAACTTGTTTCACCCCAGGAGATATATAATGAGTTCTCGTCAGGGGTACCTGATATCTCTGCCATTCGTAACTATATGAAAATGTATTATGACAGGGCTGCCGAAACAGGTAATTATCCCCGTTATCTTTTATTATTCGGGAATGGCACTTATGACAATAAAAATATTCTCGGGTTTGGTGGCAATTTTATTCCTACTTTTCAAACAATAAGTTCTTTAAATCCAGCAAACTCATACATTACCGATGACTTTTTTGGGTTGCTTGACGATAATGAAGGCTTTGATGCCCAGGGTGCTATTGATCTAGGGATAGGTCGGTTTCCTGTTCGCACGGTTGATGAAGCAAGGTTTGTAGTAAATAAAATTCTCAGATATGACCAAAGAATAGAAGGTCTTGAACCCGGTACTGATGATCCGCGTTTTGCCGGAATGGTGCCTAACTATGCTGACTGGCGCAATGTTATTGCAATTGTTGCAGATGATGGAGACAACAATATTCATTTTAATCAGTCAGAACAGGTGGCAAACTTTATGAATAGTAATCACCAGGTTTACAATCTGGAAAAAATTTATCTCGATGCATATGAACAGATCACAATGGCCGGTGGTTCAAGGTATCCTGATGTAAATAAGGCTATCAACAGCAGAGTGAATCAGGGTGCTTTATTAATTAATTATATTGGTCATGGTGGTGTTCGTGGTCTGGCACATGAGCGTATCCTTACTTTTGATGATATTTTATCATGGGGTAATTTTTATAATCTACCCGTTTTTATGACAGCTACCTGTGAATTCAGTAGTTTTGATCAGCCCGATGCCAATGAGCTTTCTGCAGGAGTAAGAGTTTTTCTTAAACCTGATGGGGGTGCATCAGCATTATTTACTACAACAAGGCTGGCATGGGCTCAAAGTAATTTTTCACTCAATGATGCATTTATGCGAAATGCTTTCAAGCTTATGGATAATGGCGAGATGCCCCGATTGGGTGATTTAATCAGGATTGCAAAGGTGGAAAGCAGCTCAACAACTTCTCTGAAGAATTTTGTATTGCTGGGTGATCCTTCCATGCAAATGGCATACCCTGAATATAAAGCACTAACAACGGAGTATCCGGATACAATGAAGGCCCTGCAGAAAGTCACCGTAAAGGGAGAAATTCAGGCATCTGACGGCTCAAAAGCATCGGATTATAATGGAATAATTTATCCAACCATTTATGATAAGGAAGCTTTATTTACAACACTGGCAAATGACCCAGGCAGCAGGATCGCTGATTTTACAATGCAAAACAGAATTCTTTACCGAGGACAGGCTTCAGTCATTGATGGTGAGTTTTCATTTACATTTACAGTTCCCAGAGATATTTCCTATAACTCAGGTTTTGGCAAAATAAGTTATTACTTCGATGATGGAAAAGATATTGACGGGAATGGTTACTTTAATGAGTTTATAATTTCAGGCACTGCTGATGACTATATAACCGACAACGAAGGACCGGCTATTAAACTTTATTTGAATAATACCAATTTTCAATCTGGTAATAAAACAGGCCCTGATCCTATTTTAATTGTCCATCTTAATGATGAAAGTGGTATAAATACTACCGGACAGATTGGACATGATATTGTTGCAATTCTTAATGATGATAGCTTTAACCCTATAGTTCTTAATAATTTTTATCAGTCAAATATTGATGATTTTCGTTCAGGCAGAGTAATTTATCCCTTTTTCAATCTTGAGGAGGGCGATTATACTCTTACATTAAGAGCATGGGATGTGCATAACAATGTTTCAACCGAATCCATTGATTTTATTGTTACCTCCGCACCCGGGCTGAATATTACTGAATTAAAGAATTTTCCCAATCCTTTCAGCGATGTTACTTATTTTACATTCTCACATAATAAACCTGCAACTGAACTTACTGTTAAGCTTGAGGTTTATAGTATTACCGGACAACTGGTTAAAACAATGGAGCAGCAGGTTTATGCATCGGGGTTTGACGTTCCACCCATCGAATGGGACGGTACAGATAATGGCGGAACTCTGCTTGGATCGGGAATATATTTATTCCGGGTAATTGTCAATAATAATAATGAAGAGGGTGTTCTGAAAACCGAAAAACTAATGATTCTCAGATAAATATATAAAGGAATTATTGTTGGATTTTGATGTTTCAGGTTTTACTTTTTACGACAAATAATAAAATACAATAAGGACCACGAAATTGCGTTAATGGTTATTACATTGAAAATGGTAAATCAATGATAAATATAGATTTACAGGATAAGGAGACATAAAAAAAATTGCCTGCAAAACAGTAAACAAGCACGCAGCTCACAATATTATTTCTTTAAAACTCAAAAAAAAGATGTAGGTTTGCAGGTTAACTTCTAAGGGAAACATACCATTTATACAACACGAAAGAGTCACGTAACACTGTCAATATCAAATTATAAGAAATGAGATTATTTTTTTTAAAGTCAGCCATTTTATTTTCAGCATTCTTGCTGTTATTCTTTTCAACTGCAAAATCGCAGGAAATAGGTGAAGTATTGGGCCAGGAGGTAAATACAATTACAACAGCAGTACCTTTTCTGATGATTGCGCCTGATGCACGTTCAGGAGCCATGGGCGATGTAGGTGTATCAACAAGCCCTGATGCAAACTCGATGCACTGGAACCCGGCAAAATATGCTTTTGTTGAGGAGGAAATGGGTTTAACTGCCAATTATACGCCCTGGCTCAGAAGCCTTGTTAATGATATCAATCTTTCCTATTTGAGCGGATTTAGACGAATTGATGAGTTACAAACTGTAGCAGCATCATTGGTTTTCTTTTCATTGGGAGATATTCAGTTTACAGATGAAGCCGGAAACCCACAGGGTATTTACCGCCCTAGTGAATTTGCTGTTGATGTGGCATATGCCAGAAAGTTAGGTGAATTTATTTCGGGAGCTATTGCTGTCAGGTATATTCACTCAAACCTCACCCAGGGGCAGAACGTGGCTTCCATGGAAACAAGACCCGGCAGGTCACTGGCTGCTGATGTATCAGCATTTTATCAAAGAGAGTTAAACTGGGTAAATACCCCCGCAACGTTTGCTGCCGGCATCAATATTTCTAATATCGGGAACAAAATATCCTATTCCGACGACTGGAATGCCAATTTTATTCCCATTAACCTGCGTATAGGACCCACCCTGAAACTTGACCTTGATGAGTATAATGCATTGGCATTCAGTATTGATTTCAATAAATTACTTGTACCCACACCACCTATTTATCAGAGAGATGAGAATGGACAGGTAATGGTTGATGATGATAATCGATATATAATCCAAAGTGGTAAGGATCCTAACAGGGGTGTAGTTGAAGGTATTTTCGGATCCTTTAGCGATGCACCGGGTGGTTTCAGAGAAGAAATGCAGGAAATAACCTACGGTTTTGGAATGGAATATTGGTACGACAGGCAATTTGCCCTCAGAGGGGGCTATTTTCATGAACATGAAAACAAAGGAAACAGAAAATATTTTACACTGGGATTAGGGTTAAAATACAATGTATTTGGAATTGATTTCTCTTATATCATTCCTGTTATGCAAAGAAGTCCGCTGGAAAATGTTTTCAGGGTATCATTAAGTTTCGACTTTGATGCAATGGGCCCTCAATAAAAAATAAGCTAAAAAAACTTAGGCTCATAAATAATATCTCAATCCGGTCTGCAGGAAATTTCTCAGACCGGTTTTTTTATTTATAAAACTTTGCATGAATCGTTTTGCTGTTTACTTTTGCTATACTATTCGAAGTTCAGGCAAGGGGCGAAAAAATGGGTCAAAATAAAACTGTTTGTTTTAGTAGTGTTTGTATAATTATTTTTTGATGAATAAAATGAAACTCAAAGTAGGTATTGGTTACGATGTGCATCGTTTGGAAGAAGATTACCCTTTAATGATAGGTGGAGTTAAAATACCCCATGTAAAAGGATCAGTAGGTCATTCCGATGCTGATACACTCATACATGCAATCATGGATGCACTA
>SLOJ01000255.1 GCA_007132585.1 Bacteroidales bacterium
GGTAATCGTAGTTGAAAACCGCAGGATACCTGTTATTTCATTTCAACTTACACTTGATATTGATCCCTTTTTAGAAGGAGATGCAAAAGGTTATGTTGACTTTGCCGGTTCTCTGATGCGTGAGGGTACTACCAATCGTACAAAGCAGGAAATTGATGAAGCCATTGATTTTATAGGTGCAAATTTATCATCTTTCTCTACCGGTATGTTTGCATCATCCCTTACACGACACAAGCACACCTTGCTTGAGCTCATGGCAGATATTCTGATGAATCCCACTTTTCCGGAAGAAGAACTGCAACGCAGGATTACCCAATCTCGTACAGGCCTGAGAAATGTACCAACTGATGGTAGTTCTATTTTAAGAAATGTTTCTTTAACCCAGGTTTATGGACAAGACCATCCTTATGGTGAAATTGTTACCGAAGAAACCCTGGATAACATTACCGTAGAACTTTTAAGAGATTATTACAACACTTATTTCAAACCCAATAATGCCTATATGGTAATCGTAGGTGATATTGATGTTGCCGAAGCAAAATCAGTAATGGACAGGTATTTTTCAAAATGGGAAAAAGGTGATGTTCCCAGCCATACTTATCCTACACCTGTGCCTCCTCCCGGTCGCAGAGTTGCCTTTGCCGAGAGAATGGGAGCTTCCCAGTCGCATCTGGCAGTAACCTACCCGCTGGTTCTTACTCCGGGCCATGAAGATGCCATAAAAGTAAGTGTAATGAACAGTATTTTGGGAGGTGGAGTTTTCTCAGGTCGATTGATGCAAAATCTTCGCGAAGACAAAGGCTACACCTACGGAGCACGTTCAAGGATCTCTACCGATCGCATTGTAAGTCGCTTTACAGCTCAGACGGAAATACGCAACAGCGTTACCGATAGCACTGTGGTTGAAATCCTCTATGAAATGGAAAGATTGATCAATGAGCCGGTAGAAGAGGAAGACCTGCAACTGGTCAAAAACTTTATGAACGGCTCATTTGCGCGATCTCTTGAAAGCCCCAGAACTATAGCCAATTTTGCACTGAATATCAAACGATTCGGCCTGCCCGAAGATTATTATGCAACTTACCTTGAAAAACTGGCTGCTGTTTCGGTTGATGATGTGCAGCAAATGGCGAGCAAATACCTGAAGCCTGATAATGCCATTATTATCGCTGTAGGAAATAAGGAGGAAGTTGCACCGACCCTTGAGAAGTTCAGTGCCACCGGCGAAGTAGAACTCTTTGATCCTTTTGGCCGCCCGTGGGTGCCTGCTGAACTTACCGAAGTTCCTGCTGATGTTACCGTAGAAACAGTGCTGGAGAAATACTTCAATGCCATTGGCGGTAAAGAAAACTTCGAAAAAATCAATGATATGACACAGGTGATGAAAACATCTATGATGGGAATGGAAATAACACTTACCTCATATCAGAAAGCTCCTCACTATTTAAGAATTGAAACTGCCATGGGTGGCAATGTTATGTCAACCCAGCTCTTTGATGGCCAAAAAGCTGTAGTAACATCCCCCATGGGCAAGCAGGAATTTACCGAAGGGCCTGAGTTTGAAATGATGAAAATGCAGGCCATCATGAACATTGAAATGAACTACAAAGATTACGGTATTGAAAAATCTCTTGCAGGCATTGAAACTGTTGATGGTAAAGATGCTTATAAAATCGAAGTAATTACTCCGCAAGGACAGAAAACTTACGAATATTACGATGCAGAAAACGGATACAAGATCCGTACGGATTCAGAACAAGGAACTGCAAATATCTCTGACTACCGTGAAATCGTAATACAAGAAGGAGAGAAACCTTCATTCTTCGCCAGGTTGTTTGGGAAAAAAGCTACAGAACCGGTAGTATTAAAATTTCCCCATCTTATTGAACAGCAAGCCGGCCCCCAAACACTGGAACTGGAAATTGTTGAAATCAAAATTGACACCAACCTGGAAGATTCAAAATTTGAAATATAAATAACTCCTTTTACTTTTTTAAAAAACCACTGCAGGTTCCATTGCAGTGGTTTTTTTATTATTATTTCGTTACCGGTTTCCTGATTAATCAACAACGCACAACGTATATATTATTACGCAAGGAATCCGCTTAAAAGTATGTTACTTTTTTACTTCAGACGTAATTTCTCCTATATAGACTTTGGTTTTTATAATATCGCCATTTTTTAGTTCAGATGCATTGCGAATAACCTTATCATTGAATCGGGTAACGGAATAGCCACGTTTGAGCACATTTTCCGGATCAAGCAAACGGGTTTTATTTTCCAATACTCCAATCCGGTTTGATTCATTGGCTTGTTTTGTTTTTACTGCAGCTTTAAGCGAAAAGATACGATTATCCATATCACATCTTTCTTTGAACAAAATTTGTTTAGGTGTGGCCAAAACCTGCATAGAAAGGTTGTTAACTTTCTCTCTTCCTGTTGCCTGCAGGTTTTTCGTTCCCTGTACCAGCAAGCCAGCTGCGTTATTAATAAAAACGTTGTGCAGGTTTAATAATTGATTTGTTGATTGTACCAGATCAGCTGATAAAAACCCAAGCTTCTTTTGTTCTGTGTTAACAAATGCGGTTCCATCTGATTTTAGAGCACGGGCACAATTATCTATTCTTTTTTCAAAATCAATGAACTTTTCCAATAAAAAGTAAGCCACATCTGTAGGGGTTATTTTATTAATCCACGAAACCATTTCTGTAACGGTTTCGTTTGTTGAATGGCCAATTCCGGTTATTACGGGTAAAGGAAAAACAGCTACCTCTCTTGCCAGTTTATAATCATCATAACAACTCAGCCCAATATCTCCGCCTCCCCCTCTTATCAGGACAACAACATCAAATCGCGACATAAGTTTTTTTATGATGCGTAATTGCGAAATGATACCCTCAACTGCTTTATCGCCCTGCAAAACAGATGGGAAAAGATAGTGCCAGATATGATATTGTTCCGTTTTTGAACTGATGATATTAAGAAAATCATGATAGCCTTTGCTTGTTTCCACTGATATAACAGCCACCCTTTTGGGCAGGATTGGCAAAACCAGTTCTTTATTTTTTTGGAATATGCCTTCTTTTTTTAGCCTTGTAATGGTAGCCGTTTTTTCCAATGCCATCTCACCCAAAGTAAAAGCCGGTTCTATTTCATGAATATGCAAAGCAAGACCATACACAGGGTGGTAGTCAACGGATGCTCTGAACAGTATCGACATTCCTTCCTTAAGTTTATCGCCGGTAACATCAAGGAATTGCCTGTTGAGCCTGCTAAAATCTGCAGCCCAGATCGTAGCACGCATCTGGGCCTGGACAAGATTTCCTGTCTTTTCAACCAATTCGGGATAGCAATGTCCACTGCGCGGATAATAATTCAGTTTTGCTATTTCTGCCTTGATCCAATAGGTTGATGAATATGCCCGTTCAATAACAGAACGTAAGCTCTTTCCCAAATCGGAAAGAGTGTATATTTTTCTGTTGTTTTCCATATTTTAAGTGAAAGGAAAGGATAGACCGTTATTCCGGAAAGGTTTAAATTTTCAGTTTTTCAATAACCTTAACAATATCATCTGTTTTAAAGGGCTTAATAATATAATCTGCCATACCTGCCTGGATATATTTTTCCCTTTCATGTTCCATTGCATTAGCACTTAAACCCACAACAGGGGGATGATCAGCACAATCAGCAATAATTTTCTGTGTAGCTTCAATCCCATCCATTACCGGCATTTGCACATCCATAAGAACAAGGTCGAAATTATCCTTTTTGCACATATTAAGTGCCTCCAGTCCATTTTCCACAGCAACCACATCATGACCCAATGAACTTAACATGAGTGAGATAACTTTTTTATTGATCTCTTTATCTTCTGCAAGCAATATTTTTAATGATCTTTTTGATAGTTTTCCTTTTTGGGCCGCATTATCCTTTGCTTCAGTCAATTTGCCGGTTTGGGCTATAAATGTAAACCAGAAACAACTCCCCTTACCAGGTTCGGATTCTACACCTGTTTCTCCACCCATTAAAACGGCAAGTTCCTTGCAAATTGATAAGCCCAGTCCGGTCCCTTCAATAACTATATCATCATTTCCTGAATGCAATTGCGAAAAAGGTTTGAAAAGACTCTTCTTTAACCCCGGATCAATTCCTGGTCCCTCATCAATCACTTCTATTTTTATTAGCACTTCATTTTCACCGGTAACCTGATCAACTGCTGCCTTTAGCTTAACCATACCTTTTGAGCAATATTTAACCGCATTGGATAAAAGATTGGTTATGATTTGAAATAACCGTTGTTTATCGGCAAAAATAAACTCAGGCAGACTCTCAAAACCTTCTGCTTTGAATGTTAAGGGTTTTTTGCAGATGCTATGAAAGAATTTCTCAGATTTTTCAGATATTTCAAATGAACGTAAAGATACAGGGGAAATAACTATTTTACCGGCTTCAATTTTAGAATAATCAAGCACTTCATTGATAGTATTTTTCAAAGTTTCAACTGAAAAGTGCAACGTTTCCATATAATCTTTCTGTACTTCATTCAGGATGCTTTTCTCCATCAATTCTGCAATCCCTTCAATTGCAGTAAGCGGTGTTCTTATTTCATGACTCATTTGGGCAAGAAAGTCTCTCTTGAAATTTGCCGATTCTCTGGCAAGCATAATTTCCTGCCTTAAAAATTCATTGGTTCTCTTTTCGGTAATATCAGTTATAATTCCTGTAAGGCAATTGGTTTCTTTATTATATTCTGCTATGGAATGAATGTATCTTATTTGCCCGTCATTTGGCCGTTTTATGCGAAACTCCACATCATAGGATTTTCCTGTATCGATATGCTCTTTAAGTGTGCGGTCAAGCATGGATCGGTATTGGCTGAGCGCAATACCTTGTATTTCTGATATGGGCATTTGCTCCTGACCTACACCATAAATTTCTCTTGCCTGCTCGGAAGCTGTTACAAGGCCTGTTTCAAAGTTAAACTCCCAATCGCCTATATTGGCAATCTTCTGGGCTTGTTTAAGCCTGTTTTCACTCTCTTTTAATTTGGAAAGATATTGCTCTCTTTGGACCTGCATTTCCCAGCGGGCCATGGCCTCTTTAACAGCATAAGGGAGCCGCTTTATCCTTTCTTTTAGAATATAATCTGTAGCTCCTGATCTCAGGCAGTTTACAGCAGTTTCTTCATTGATAGAACCTGTTAATACAATAAAGGGCAGATATGGGTTATACTCAAGGGATATTTTTAATGCCTTATCAGCATCAAAAGACGGCATGGAATAATCTGAAATTACAATCTGAGGATCAAAAGATTGTAAAGCACGCTGAAATTCTTCTTCTGTATCAACCCTCATGCTTTCAACAATTATGCCTGCTTTTTCGATTTCAAATACAGCAAGCTCATAATCTGTCAGAAGGTATTCAACAAATAATATTTTTAGTTTTTCGAACATATTAAAATTTAATTACCCTGATTCCCTGAGTATCCCTGATTAAGAATTAGCCAGTAAAGTCCCATATCTTTTACTGCCTGAGCGAACTTCTCAAATGCAACGGGTTTTACAATATAGCTGTTTACACCCAGACTGTAACTTTCAATAATATCTTTTTCCTGTGCAGAGGATGTAAGCATTACAACCGGTATGTGCTTCAACTGATTGTCAGATTTTATTTTTTCAAGCACTTCCAGCCCACTTATTTTGGGAAGCTTAAGGTCAAGTAAGATCAATTTTGGATTTTGTGCCTTGGGTCTGTCTTTGAATTTTTCGCGGGCATATAAGAAATCCAGTGCTTCTTCACCATCGGTAACATGTACAATCTCATTTACCAGCTTATTTTGCCTGAGTGCCCTAATTGTTAATTCAGCATCATAGGGGTTGTCCTCTACCAAAAGTATTTCGACCTGATTTTCCATAGTTTGATTGATGTTATTAATTTTTCCTCCCCTGTATAAAAATAATAATTAGAATTCAATAAACAAATAATTCATCTGCTTATAATTTGATTCAAAACTTAAGATCACCCGATCTGTGTATACTAAAGAACCCGCCAATGATGTATTTCGCATAAAACTTAGTTTGGTGCAAATTATTCATCTTTGTTTGTGTCAATAGCATTACCATATGTTTGCTGATTTATATTCATGGGTAAAGAAAAATAAAATGATGCTCCTTTACCTGGTTTACCATCTGCCCTGATCCATCCTTCATGCCTGTGTATAATGCGTTGAGCTATAGCCAGACCCACACCGGTGCCCTCAAACTCATCAGATTTATGCAACCTTTGAAAAACCTGAAAAACCTTGTTTGTGTATTCAGACTTAAAACCAACACCATTATCTTTAACAAAATAAACTACTTTACCTTTTTCCGTTAAAGCTCCGATATGAATGTGCGGATTTTCCTTTTTCCCTGTAAACTTAATTGCATTTGATATCAGATTAACCCATACTTGTTTGAGAAGATTTCTGTCGGCATATGCTTTGGGTAGCTGATCAATTTTAAATATTATTTTTTCACTATTTGCTTCATCTGTGGTTTCTTTGATAACATCTTCCACCATTTTATGCATATCAACTTCAGATCGGTTTATAGTATTACGCCCAACTCTTGAAAAATCGAGTAATTCAGTAATTAGCCGATCCATGATACCGGCGTTCTCGCTAATAACGTTGAAAATTCTCTGCGCTTCATCATCAAATGATCCGGCATATTGATCAGAAATTATCCGGGTAAATCCGGTAATAGCTCTTAAAGGGGCTCGGAGATCATGTGAAACGGAGTAAGAAAAAGCTTCAAGTTCTTTATTTGCTGCCTCAAGCTGGCTTGTTCGCAAGGCGACCCTTTCTTCAAGATACATCTGCGATTCTTTGTATAATGTAATATCGCTATGGGTTCCTATCATTCGTAATGCTTTCCCTTTTTTATCTTTTTCCACAACTTTACCTCTGTCAAGCACCCATATATATTTTCCGTTTTTGGCCAATAACCTGTATTCGGCAATATATGCAGGAGATTTCCCGTCAACATGTTTTTTAATCATTTTTAAAACATCGGGTAAATCTTCCGGGTGAACCAGTTTCTCCCATGTTCTGTAATTATTTGCCAGTTCTTTTTGCTTATACCCCAACATTTCAGCCCATCCTTTGGAGTAAAAAACAGAATTTGATGTTATGTTCCAGTCCCATACACCGTCGCCTGTTCCGGCAAGGGCAAGCATCCAGCGTTTTTCATTTTCACGCAAGGCAATTTCCGCTTCTTTTTGCATAGTAATGTCTCTGCCCACTCCAATAATTTCAGCCACTTTGTTGTTTTTATCCAGAATAGCTGAATCCGTCCAGGCAATCCATTTCCATCCATCAACTGTCAATGCCCTTTGTTCAACATAGCAACTATAAGGTGTATGATATAATTGCTTCATGGCATTTTCAGTGGCATCTCTATCATCGGGGTGAACAAGAGGCAAAAAAGTATTTCCGAGCAACTCATCCTGAGTTTTTCCGAAAATACGGCAATATGAAGGGCTGACAAAAAGAAAACGGCCATCTGTATCAACCTTAACAATCAAGTCGTGCTGGTTTTCTACCAGCATGCGATAACGTTCCTCACTCACCTTAAGATTCTGCTCCATTTTTTCCCTTTCGGTAATATCGCGTAAGCTTACATGCAATATTTTTTCTCCTTTGAAGTAAATTGCCGTAAGCATAACTTCAGCCGTTACTTTAGTGCCATCGGCTCTTAGATGGAGCCATTCAAATTTTCGGTTCCCCCTTTCGAGTGTTTCTTTGATAATGTTACGGGCTTTATCATAAGAACTTGTTCCATCAGGTTGGGTGGCCGGTGAAAATTGCCATGGAGATTTACCGATAAGATCAGCTTTTTTTCTAACCCCGAAAAACTTTAAAGTAGCCTTATTACAATCAATAAGAACATTATCATTTAATAACGAAAAAGCATCAGCCGATTGATCAAATAAACTTCTGAAAGCTTCTTCACTTTCTTTCAGTAAGAGTTCGGCCTTTCGTCTTTCATCCAACAGTTCTTCGAGCATTTTATTTGCCGATTGCAGAATGCCCCCCCCTGAAACTTAACTCTTTGTTTTTTTTGATCAAACGACGGTATAATTTAATAATCAGCAAAACAAACAGGATAACCAGAATAATGCTAAGTGCAAGAATCAGTTTTAAATACCCCTGCGTTTGGTTCTGTATATCTAAATCAAACCACTTGTTAAGACTTTTATAATACACAGAACCCGGATCATTTTTTAATTCCCCCAACCCGAGATCTATTTTGTGGATTAACACTTCACTGGTGTTTTGATTAAATGCAAAATACAATGAAGAAGGATTCATGATTACAGGCGTAGGTAACAGTAACGTATCTTTTACCGGCGAAAAATAAAAAAATCTGTCAGCAAGCAAAAAGTCTGCATCTCCGTTAATTATTGCCTTAGCGCTTTCAAGGTAATTATCAAACTCCTGAACATTAAATTCGATATCAAATTGTTCAGAAAATTCGTTTTCGAGATATTGATGTTGCAAGGAACCCCTGAGTACGGCAATATTTTTATTGTTTAATTCCCTGATTTCGGTAATAACAGATTGTTTAAGGGTAAAAAATTGAATCCATGATTCAATTACAGGAACCTGGTTAAAATGAAACCTTTGGGCTCTGTTTTCAGTATAGGCAACATCTACAAGCAGATCAATCCTGCCATGGTACAAATTATCCAGATGGTTACTCCATGAATCGAAAACATAATCAATTTGCAGGTTTTCTTTCTTAGCAATATGATTAAGCAGATCTACAAAAAGGCCTGCAGGTTTCTGATTCTTATCAAGAAATACTTTAGGCGGGTTGTCATAGATTCCTACCCTGATTAAATGTTCGCCATATAACTTACCGGTCAGTCCGGTAAAAACGAACAGCACAAAAATACAACTGATGACAATTGTCTTTTTCATTTAATTACGGTTGAACAATCTTTTTATTAAAAGTACAAAATCATCAGAACTAACAGGTTTTGTAAGATACTCATCCATGCCATGTTTCATATATTTTTCGCGGTCACCTTCAAAGGCATTTGCACTTAAACCTACAATGGGAGGAAGCTTGTTTTTAAAACGTTCTTTAAGCAGCCGGGTAGCAGTTACTCCGTCCATATCAGGCATTTGTATGTCCATAAGTATGAGATCAAATTCCTCGGGTTTGAATATGTCAATTACCTGTCTGCCATTTTTAGCCAGTTGTACCTTATGCCCTAATGATTTAAGCATCAGCAAAACCACTTTCTGATTAACAATTTTATCTTCAGCAAAGAGAATACGTAGAGCAGAATGTGCATGTTTTTCAATTATCTTTTTCTTCGGTTTATCTTCTAATCTTTCAATACATCCATTAACAGTCTTTGCTTTAAAGGTAAACCAAAACAAACTGCCTTTATCCGGTGTACTTTCAACACCTATATCACCCCCCATTAATGTAACAAGTTCTTTGCAAATTGAAAGGCCTAGTCCGGTGCCGTCAAAGTTGCGGGCATCTTCTATTTCAATTTGTTCAAACGGATGAAATAGTCTCTCCATACTTTCGGGTTTTATGCCAATACCTGTATCAGTAATTTCAACCCTTATCATCATGTGATCCTGGTCAATACATTTGTCAGGCCTGGCCACAAGACTTATCTTACCTTTATTTGTAAATTTTACAGCATTTGATAACAAATTGTTAATTACCTGACTGACACGATATTCATCGGCTTCAATGACATCGGGAATTCCCTGATCAAGAGAGGTTTCAAGTTTTATTTCCTTTCGGCAAATACTACTGTATAATTTTTTTGCATTTTCAAACAAGCTCTGTTTACTGAATTTTCTGAACTTGAGCTTGATTTGCCCTGCTTCAATTTTGGAATAATCAAGAATCTGGTTAATGATTTCTTTCAGGTTTTCTGTTGAAAGCTTCAGGGTGTTAACATAGTCAAGCTGATTGTTATCAAGTTTTGTTTTTGAAAGAATTTCAATCATGCCCAGCACACCGGTAAGCGGTGTTCTTATTTCGTGGCTCATATTTGCCAGGAAGTTTTGCTTGAAAAGAACTGTTTGATTGGCAATAGCAACTTCATTACGCAAAGTTTCATTGTTTTTGCGTTCGGTTATATCGCGCATAATTCCCAGAATAACAATCTTTTCCCCACCTGAGAGTGGGGTTGTACTGAATTCAATATCACGCAATTGGCCTGATTTTGTAATGATCTGCAACTCATATATACCCGGAACGTCGATGTTTTTCTGCCTGGCTTCTTTTCTTTGCTCTACAAGCTGTTTGCTTTCAGGAGTAAACAACTCCCACATGCTAAAGCCTTCCGACAGGATTTCTTCTTCTGAAAAATCTACTATTTCGCAAAACCGTTGATTAACATATTTAAATTGCTCATTCTCCAAAAGGTATATGCCATCAAAGGCATTTTCAGTAAGGATCCTGTATTTTTTTTCTGATTCTTTAACTGCAATATCTGCCTGTTTTTGTTCGGTAATATCCTGATAAGTGCCCAAAACCCCAAAAATTTCTCCCTGTGCATCGCGAAGTGGTATTTTACTGGTGCGCAACCATTTACTCTTACCCATGGCATCGGTCTGCTCTTCTTCAAAGTTCAATAATGGCTTACCTGATTCTATTACCTTCATATCATCTTTCCGATACATTTCTGCCTGTTGGGTCCATGGCATCATATTATCGTTTTTTCCAACAACTTCATCAGTAGTTTCCAAACCTGCATCAGAAGCAAAAGATTTATTACACCCCAGGTAAGTGAGATTAATATCTTTCCAGAAAACTCTTACCCTTATGGTATCCAGAATATTCCTTAACATTTGCCTGGATTCAATAAGCTTTATTTCTGCATTTCTGCGTTCAAAAGCATTATAAATCAAATCGGCAAAAACTTTTAATATTTTTACCTCATAATCTTCCCATTCTCTTTTATTTTTCACTGAATCAAATCCCACAAAACCTATGAGTCGTTGTTTGGAAATTATTGGTACTACAAACAAAGACTTAACGTCCTGTGCCTCGAGCAGTTCTTTTTCCACTTTCCAATCTTCGTCAAGCGTTGATACATCATAAATATTGATAGGGTTAAAAGTTTTCAGGTGGGTCATCCATTGCGGTATTTCACTGCATGGCAGTTCCTGGAGATATTCTATCTGGGGTTCGATACCCCGGTTACACCATTCATGTGTATTCTTGAGAATATCGCGTTTTTCATCCCACATGAAAATATAGGTGCGGTCAATTTTACAGAACTTACCTACCCGTTCAATGGAAACATTGAGTATGTCATCGAACTTATCGGCAGTGAGGTTAACAAACTGCGATGAAAGATCAAGCAGTAATCTTTCAAAAACCTTTCTGCGATCCATTAATTCTTCCAACTCCTTCTTCTCACTGATATCAATGACAATACCTGTCCAGAGTGTTCTGTTATGATCCAGAACCTGAGGTTTTGCTTCGATCCTTAACCATTTTAACTGCCCATCCTTAAAAATACGACCTTCCCACTTAAACATGGATTTTGATCTGATAGATCTGTGGTTTTGTTCAAAGAAACTTTTAATGTCATCGGGGTGAATCATGCTGGAAATATGATCAGGTCGGGCAAAAAGGTCAGCATTTGCCAAACCTGTAATATTTTCATGCTGGTCGCTAATAAATTGATATTCTATAGGAGGAAGTTTTTCAGGATGAAAATTTTCATCGTTCATTTGAACCAACCTGTAAATACCGGCTGGCTGTGCCGTTACCAGATCTTTAAAAAGCGCTTCATTACGTTCACTGATTTGAAGTACTCTCTGGAGATTTGTAAGTTTTGTAACCAAAACAGAAAGTATTACAGTAAAAATCACAATTACACCAAAAGTAAACCAGGAAAGTAATTGTGTTGTAATAAATAAAACAGTTGCCAATAATACAAGTACTCCTTTAAGGATCTTTATTAAAAAAAGGTAATTAAAACGCATAGGTTATATGTTTCTTTATGTTATTATTATCTTCTTTTTCTTAAAAAGCGAAAGCTAATGCCAGTATATTTTCAATTTAAAATGTATTCTTTATTCCCTAATTATATTTTTCGAGAATCTGTTTGAGCTCAGAAATTTTTACAGGTTTGGTTATGTATTCATCCATACCCTGACTCATATATTTTTCACGATCTCCTTCAAAAGCATTTGCACTTAACCCAATAACCGGGGGTAAATTTTCGTATGTTTTCTTTAATTCCCGGGTTGCAATCAAGCCATTCATAACAGGCATTTGAATATCCATAAGAATTACGTCAAATGCATTTGGCTCATAGATTTCCAGTGCTTCCTGCCCGTTATTGGCAAGGATTACTTCATGACCAAGTGATTCAAGCATAAGCCTTATTACTTTTCGGTTAACATGCTTATCTTCAGCTAAAAGTATCTTCAATTTTGATAAAGATTGCTTCCTGCTTTTCACTTGAGTGGATAAACCAACATCTTTCTTATTTTCTTCGGAAATTAATTCACATACTATGGTAAACCAGAATTTACTTCCCTTTCCGTATGAGCTTTCAAAGTCAATTTCTCCGCCATGTAGTTTTACCAATTCTTTACAAATGGTTAACCCCAGACCGCTCCCATCCATTGCCCGTGCATCGTTTTCATCAATTTGAATGAAAGGGGTAAAAATCTTATCATGCATTTCAGGGTTGATACCCGTACCTGTATCCGTAACTTCTATTCGTATACAAATTTGATTCAACGCTTTATTGATCCAATATGGGAAAGCATGTATGCTTATGTTTCCTTTTTTTGTATGTTTTACTGCATTTAAAATTAAATTATTCAGTACCTGCGTAATTCTGATCTCATCTCCGATAATAAACTCCGGCAAATCAGGATCGGAATATATATTCAGTTTAATGTTTTTCTGACAAATATGGCTAAATAAAGTTCTTGAACTATGCAGCAAATTTTCAAATGAAAAAGCTTTTGTTTTAAGCTTAATTTTACCAGCTTCAATTTTGGAGAAGTCAAGAACCTGGTTAATAATTTCTCTCAGGTTTTCAGCTGAATTTTTAAGGGTAAGAAAATAATCTTTCTGGGTTTCATTTAAACGAGTTGTGCTCAACATCTCTATCATACCCATGAGGCCGGTAAGCGGAGTCCTTATTTCATGACTCATATTTGCAAGAAAATTCTGTTTAAATATTGCTGATTGTTTTGCAATTTCCACTTCTTTTTCCAGAAGTTCTTTCTGCTTTTTATAATCTATATCCTGGTGCGTGCCTGAAAGTAAAACCGGATTACCTTCGGCATCTCTTTCCATTATGCAACCGCCTGATCTTATCCAAACCCATTTGCCGCTTTTATGCCATATGCGAAGTTCTGTTTCATAATAATCTTTAATGCCGTTCAAATGGTCTTTCATGGCTTTGCGAAACAACTTCAGGTCTTCAGGATGGAGAAATCTTTTAACTCCTTCCACATCAATGGGTGTTATTTCATCAAGTGAATACCCCGATATTTCAGCACATCTTTCGTTCACGGTCAACTTGCCCGATGGTATATGCCACTCCCAGGTTCCTACATTTGCAGCTTTTATAATATTGGCAAGCTTTTGTTTTTCTTCGGTCAGTTTCCTATCGCGTATCCGGATGGTTTCTTCTGCTTCTTTAAGTTTTTTGTCTTTCTGTATTTCCCGGATAATTCGTTCAGAAACTGCCGGAATTTTTGACAAAAAATAAATATCTTTTACAATATAATCTCTGGCGCCAAGTTTCATCATTTCAACTGCTACCCTTTCATCACCTTGGCCGGTTGAAACAATAAACGGCGGCACTGCTATATTTTTATTTTTTAGTTCTTTCAGAAACTCAGTTGCATTCATTCCCGGTAATGCATAATCCAAAATCATCAAATCAGGTTGGTTTTTACGCGAAAGGTATTCAATGGCAAGGTTTCCATCTGATATGATTTCAACATCAAAATTTTTCTGGTGCAATTTCTCTTTGATCAGATCTGCAATCCCTAAGTCATCTTCAACAATTAAAATTTTCATTTTCTGGTTTTTTAAATCCATGATGCAATACTATACGCTTAAAGATGATGAACTTAACTGTACATAAAATGTACTTCCTTTTCCCAACTCCGATTCTACCCAAATTCTACCTTTATGCTTTTGGGCAATGGTTAATGAAATATTCAACCCAATACCTTCACCATCTTTTTCTGAGGATGGATCTGTTCTGAAAAAAACTTCCCAGATTTTATATTTATTTCGTTGATTGATTCCGATACCATTGTCCTTTATTTTAACAATTACGCTATTCTGTGCTGTTTCTCCTGAAATATCCAGTGATAGTGGAATTCCCTGACGGCGATACTTGATAGCATTATCAATCAGGTTTGAGAACAACTGATTCAATAGCTCAGGATCACCAAAACATGATGGCATTTCTCCAATTTTTACCTCAGCCCCAATATTATCCAACTGATAGCCATACGACCGTATAATCTTATTTATCAACTCTTCCAGGTTTACTTTTTTTATCATCATTTTTACCCTTCCTGTTCTGGATATACTTAACAATCCGTTGATAAGGCTATCCATTTTCCTGACATTATTAGAAATATGAGAAAGGGTTTGAGGTATTTCGCCGTTTATAAGTTCGATTACAGGATGCTCATCTGGTTGCGGTAATGAAGACTTTTTGAAAAATATTTTTAAATCCTCTATCTGGTTTTCTACTCTGTTGCTGAACCCCTGAATATTTACCAGTGGTGAACGAAGGTCATGCGAAGCAACATACAGGAAACTTTCAAGTTCCTTGTTTTTTTCTTTGATGGTTTCTTCTGCATTTTTTTGCAGTGTTATATCAATGTGTGTACCCATCATGGTATCGGTTGGTTTACCCGATTCATCGGTAAGAATTTTTCCACGTGATAATATCCATCGATAACTGCCATCATTATGTTTTAACCTGAAAATTTGCTGATAAACACTGGCGGGTTTTAGAAAATATTCATCAAATCTCCTGATAGCCTGAGCATGATCATCAGGATGCAGCCATTGTTTCCATATAAGATCAATGGTTCTTTTGTCCTCTGATTTAAAATCATCAGGGTTTCTGCCAAGCATTTGAAAATACTGAGGGCTACACCACAGATAGCCCGTAGTTTTATTGTATTCCCAGGCGCCTGTATTGGTGGCTTCAATAAAGGCCATATAGCGGGCAGCTGTTTCACGGCTCAATCTTTCTGATTCTGAAAGTGCATCATGGGCTTCAATTCTTTCAAAAGCATCACCCAAAATATTAGCCAGGACTTGCATCAGCCGGAGTTGCTCATGGTTTAAATCACATTTTCTTGCTACAGCATCAAAACCAAAATAACCCTTTATTTGATTGTTTTTTATGACCGGAATACATAAAACCGATTTTATATGTTGTCGTTTCAACTCTTCTCTTTCTTCTGTGAATTCATCGGGCAGGGCATCTACATCAGGGAAAAACATCATTTCCCGGTTTTTTACCAAATCGTTTATCCATGGAGTATTTTCAACATCCAGATTTTGCAGTGTATCTATCATATGAATAATTCCGGGAGCGCACCATTCGTGAGTATTGCTCAGCCATTTCATATCGCTTGAGAGCCTGAAAATAAAAGTTCTGTCAACATCCAGAAATTTTCCGGTTTGCTGAAGCATTGAATTAATTTTTTGGTCTACACTGCTTCTGTTTATGCTTACAAAGTCGGTTGAAATATCAGCTACAAGACCAAAGAAACTCTTCTGATATTCTATTTTTTCTGCAGCTCTTCTACGCTCAGTAATATCCTGGAAAAATCCGTCCCAAAGTGAACTACCATCAGACAAAAACTCAGCAACAGAGTGAATTTCAGCCCACCGGGTTTCATCGTTTTTCATATAGCGTATCTCAGTATGAAATTTTGATTTGCTTTCATGTGCCTGACGGTGCTCATTAAGAAACCTTTGATAATCATCAGGATGAATTTTACTAAGAATAATCATTGGATCATTTATGACATTCTCTGTATCAAGATCCATAATACTGGTAATTAGCCTGCTGATATACGTAAAATGGAATGACTCTGCTGATCTCCATCGAAACTGAAAAACAACCGCAGGTGAATTTTCTGAAAGTCTTTTAAAACTTCTTTCGCTTTCCCGCAATGCTCTTTCTGCAGTATAGCGTCTGGTATTGTATAAATGCAATACAAGAAAAATACCTGTTAAAGAAAAAAACAGCACTGCTGAGAAAAAGGGAGGATATTTAAACTGACCAGTATTTGTCCATACGAAAAGGTATATGAGTAAAAGACCACCATAAAAGATTATGACATACCTGGCTGCCTTTTTATAATGAAGCAATTCATAGGCAAAAACCGGGAATAAAAATGCCCATAAATGGGCTGCATGAACTAAATCACGGGTAAAAAATAAGTACCAGTTGATCAGTATAAAAAAATTAAGTGAAAGATGTGTCCATAATGAAAAATTCCTGCTCCTGAAAAAAATGAAATATAAAACATTGATAGCCAATCCTGCAGTAATTCCGGCATAAGAAATATCATTTTCATGCAAAACGAAATTTATTAATACCACAAACCATACAATAATATTTATAACAATGGTTGATATTTTTACCAAACGTGCATTATAACTGCTGTTATCCATACTTCAATAAAAATTAATCCGAAACAATTGTCCATGATAAGTTGATTGCTCATTTTTGAAAAGTATTTGCAGAAAAAAAAACAATCATATATGCATGCATCTGGCACACATATTTATCTCATTTGCAACAAAATGCATGAATAAATTAAACTCAGTAAAGATGGCGAAAAATATAGGAATGGGTTTAAGTGAATCTGGGAATTATGTAAAAAAAACACTTAAAGTATTCAAAAAACCAAATAGGTACATACGGCTTTTTTTATAGATAAAAATAAGAAGTGTAAATTGATAAGAAAAGTTCTAATCTTGTTACAATTTTGTTTCGGTTTCCTTCTTTATGCGCAGGAATAAATTAATTTTGAGGGGTTCGCTGAATACCTCAATTTTATCATCAGGAATTCCTGCTTCCTTTGCAAATCCCATCAATTGTTGTTTTGATCTGTGGTACAGATACCAGTCCCCCAATATTTCCATAATCTTTTTGGAAGGATTATTAACATTGAAATTTCCAATGATCATTTCACCATCATCTTTTAAATAAAATGAAAATCTCCTTAATAACCTTACAAACAGGTTGTCCTGAAAATAATCAAACAAACCCGCACTCCAAATCAAATCATAAGAACTATCAGGAGAATATCTTAAAACATTTTTATTGTGAAAGGTAAGATATTCAAGATATTTCTGGTTTTTAGCCATCGCATATTCTATGGCTCGCTGATCAAAGTCAACAAGATCAAAAACCAGGTTGTTTTGTGTAACTGACTGAAAATATTCATTCACTTCGCTGCCAGGACCACTACCCAGAATAAGCACCTTGGCCCCCGAATGCTTAACCTTTGTATTCAGGTTCCTTAAAAGGTGAACGGCTAATTCTTTTCGGTTAATAACAGCAACCGCTGCCGGCATAAAATGAAAAAACTCATCCCATTTAATAAAATCAGAATTCCTGTGGTATTTGTAGATTTTTTCAATAATCTGGTAATCGCCGCTATAACCCAAAGGTTTATTGTAACAATGGCCAATAATGGTATCTGATTTATAAACAGGTTCCATCAATTCTCTGATTTCCTCAATTTGTTCAGGCGTATTTAGTTGCTCTACCGTATTAATTATGTCATCAAACTCTTCGATCAAAGGCCCCTTTTTGGCGAGAATTTCTTTTATCTTTACGATGTAAGCGCTCACTTTAGAAAAAAATTTAATAAGGAAATAAGAAGTATAAATAGTTTTTAAAATTAACTATTTAATTGATAATTTATGCAAAAGTAACATAAAATCTTCTTTTTTAACAGGTTTGGTAAGGTATTCATCCAAACCCAGACTTAAATACTTCTCCTTGTCGCCTTCAAAGGCATTGGCGCTGAGCCCTACAATAGGTGGTAAATCATTATATCGGGATTTCAGTTTTTTTGTTGCCGTAACACCATCCATAACTGGCATTTGAATATCCATAAGAATCAGGTCAAAACCACCGGGTTCAAATATATCAAGTGCCTCTTGTCCGTTTTTTACCAGGGTAACTTTGTGCCCCAGAGATGTAAGCATAATATTAACCACTTTTTGGTTCACGAGCTTGTCTTCTGCATACATAATATTAAGGGGACCGGTATCATTGAGGGCGGAAAGATTAATGCTTTTTTTGGCATCTTCTCTTGATACCTTTTCAGCTTTAAAGTTAAACCAGAAAGTACTGCCATCCCCTTGTTCACTCATTACTCCAATATCGCCCCCCATAAGATCAGTAAGTTCCTTAGCGATAGATAAACCCAACCCGGTACCTTCAAAATACAGATTTTCGGTACCTTCAAGCTGACTAAAAGGTTTAAAAAGTTTGTTGAGTTTCTCGGGGTGAATTCCTTCTCCGGTATCAGAAACTTCAATACGTAAAAGTAAAGCACCATCGGAGAGCCACTTTTCAGGCATTGCAAACAAATCGATAGTTCCTTCCTTTGTAAATTTTATAGCATTATTAAGCAGATTGTTTACAATTTGTGATACACGATGATCATCGGCCATAATGAATTCAGGAATCTGAGGATCAATATACACATTAAGACTTACCCCTGGAGGACAAAGGTTCTCATAAAGTTTTTGGGCATTGTTAATGAGCTCATAAAAATTAAACCCCCTGGGTCTGATACTTACCCTTCCTGCTTCAATCTTGGAGTAATCGAGAATCTGATTAATGATTTCCCGTAAATTTTCACTGGTAAGTTTTAATGTTCCGAAATAATCTTTTTGTTCCTTATTTAGCCGGGTTTGAGAAAGAATATCAATCATACCGATAATACCTGTAAGCGGTGTGCGGATCTCATGACTCATATTAGCCAGAAACTTCTGCTTAAACTGAACGGACTCCCGGGCAACTGCAATTTGTTTTTCCAATTGTTGTTTTTCAAGAAATTCACTTCTATCTTCCACAAGTCCGATCCCTCCGCTGGCTCTATTCAATTCGGTTTTGATGGGAGCAAAAAGAATCCGGACCGGAGTGCCCTTTCCTTTACCTTTTGGCTTGTACTTACCTTCAAATGATGCTTTATGCCCCTTTAAAACTTTACCAACAGCTTCTAAAATCCTTCTGTCTGATAACTTCTTCAGGCTCATCTCTTCAACAATACTGCGATGTAGGCCTAATATATTTGCAAACTGGTCATTACACTCGGTTATTATCCATTTATCATTAAAATGAAATACCCCCAGTGGCGACCGTTCAAAAATCAAGCGGTACTTTTCTTCACTTTCTTTAAGCTCCTGTGTGCGATTTTCTACGGCCGTTTCCAAATCCAGATTTACCTGCTCAAGGTCTTTTTGTTTTTGATCTAACTGGCGGGATAAATAAAAATTTCTACGCCCGGATAGCTCAAAGTAATATGAACCAAACATACCTATAAGGTTTGCAGAAACAAAGAAAAAGTTAAAAGCGATGAACATCTGGGGTTGTATATCTGCTATAAAATACATTAGCAGATTAAATAAAAGAAGATTCAGCCAGCCTCCTATGGTTGCATAAACAAACCTCAATCTGGCAAAGAAATAACCTACTGAGAAAATCAACATCAAACCTCCGTAGTATGACCAATTCTCAGGGCTCATAGCAATCATGTACGTTATACCACCCCCGGTAAGTAAAAATGCAATCAATAAAACCTGCTGCCAAATACGCAAAAACAGATCAGTAAAGGAAAGAATTATGATTACAAAAAGAATTGGCACAACTATACCAAAACGAATGATGAGAAAGGTCCGCAAATATTCGGTAACAAACACAGTGTCTAATAACCCGAAGAAACCATACAAAAATGCGGCAAGAAGAACAGCAACCCGGGTAACCGGGAGTGATTCTTCAAAAAAAGCTCTTTGATAAAGTTGTTCTTCCCTTTGGTCAGGAAAAGCTAATGTTATTTTATGCAGTTTGATCATAACCCTGAAAAACAGTTCCAAATTTAGAGTTTTTCACATAATACACTCGTTTTCACATGCAATACTTTTCCAGAAAAACAAGACAATTTACATCAATTGCAGTCTAAATACACACAAATTGAATTTTTTTTTGTTTAAATCATTATTTTTCACAGATGTAAAACTCTGTAAGGAATTCCCTTAAAAAAGTTTATTTGTTAATAACTTATATCTGGCCCCTGCCTTTACGTACCTGTTAATATGATTAATTAAACATATGATCACTCGTATATAAGAATTGTGATATATCTTAATTTATTCCGGCTTAAATTGAAAAAAGCAAGCTCATTTTAACAGAGATATTTTCGGTTGTTCTGTTAAATCTATAAGGCCCATAACGATAAAGAAATTCCACCCCCGGGCTGAATCCGAGAATAATATTCCTTACCCATCTTTGCGGAAAGATCTTGTTGATAGCAAAACCCGATTCAAAATATCCTTTTTCCCAACTTTTAATGCCGGTATATATGTGATTTTGGGTACTTCTGATGCTGCCCCATCCAACATTGGTAATAAGCACCAACTCGGGTTGCCATAAAGGGGTACGAAACAATAAGCTTTGAAAATTATGCTGAAAAAAGACCGCAAAATAGCGGTCTGCCATAAATTCATTTAAACCCATAGTGCCAAAATTAAAAGGCGATGCAAGCCAGCCCCTGCGGTCAGCAGCACTGGCTGTATAAAGTAAAGGCCAGGGAATATCGGCACGGTCAGCCCATCCGGCTTCAACTATCCATCTCTGATCTCCCAGTAATGGTATGGGATAACTGACATCAGTCCGACTTTCCAATTTTAAATAATCAAATTCTCCTCCGGCAATATTATCAAAGCCCTTTATTACATTCAGGTATACTACCGGAAACCGCGATGGCAACTGCAAAATACGAAGCGGTGTATTCATTAGAGTTTCTCCATAGGAAAACCGCAATCTCAATGCAGCCTCAGAATACCTGTATTGCCTGTAATCCAAATCATTATTTGTTGAAACAAAATAATAGGCATCATTCCACCAGGTTTTCCCGCGGCTTGCTGAAATTTGTCCGTGTAGAAACCCCTGCCAGGTCCGGAAACTCAAATACAATTTAGTTTCACGGTTTATATCCCTGGTATTAGAATAATAATTTTGTATTAGATCATTTACAAAAGAAAAACCTGTTTCCCTGAAAGCGGGCGTTCCACGTTCTTTCACATCAAGGCTAAAGGAACCCCCCAATTTCAAGTCGTAATTTTTGTGAATTGTTATTTCGCCAAAATAACCATATTTTCTTTGCTTATCGCGTGTTCCCCATGCATAATAACCTCCCAGGGCAAAACGTTTTGAAAATCTGCGGTTGGTTTGTAAACCAATACCTATTCGATGACCTTCATAACTATTAATACGATAAACATCATTAAGGATCAGGTTCAGTTTTCCCATCGGCAGTTCCCCGAAAACCAGGGGTTCAACTGAATTGAGTATCCTCTCAAAGTTATGTTCAAGACCCAGGCTATCCATAAACCTGTAGGTGTTTTTTTCTGTTACAGAAAGGTTATCAATCCTGTAAACACTCCATTGATCCTGGCTTATCACATTTGCACCGGGGTCAAAGTCAATGGCAAATACAGAAAAATCACTCCGGCTCAACGGGTGATTTACAGAAATATCCGTTAAATAACTCCTGCCCTGGATTTTGATGGGTAAAAACCCTGATGATGCAGTCGATCCTGGTTGTATTGATTCAATATCGGTATTTAGCTGTACCGGAAACCAATTTTTACCATCGGGCTTGTCATACTTTTGCTGTATTCTGAAACTAAGCCCTCCATCGGCATTATCAGGCGTGTGGGCAATTACGTTTTGTATAGCCCAGCTGTCATTATTGATGTATAAAACACCTTTTAACCCTTCGAAATTGGTTTCTTGCCGGGGTTCATAGCTAATTACAAAAACAGAATCTCTGCCTTGATAAAGGGTATCTTCAAGTTGATAAAAGTATCGACTGAAGGCTGAACGGTTTAACGGGCTTAAAAAATCATTACCCATCAGGGTAATATAATTATCGTAAAATGAAAAAGACTGAAGCTCGGTGGCAAGCATTGTAAATAATGGATTTTGCAACCCCGAAACACGGTTTGCAATAATCTTTTCATTATCCAGATTGGGAAAACGATACTTTCTTTCGGTAACCGATTCCATAATAAACAAATGTCTTTCATCCAGGGTTTCAGCCATTCGGTAATCGATTGAATCTCCTGAGATTTGAAAACGATCCAGGTAAAAGTTCCGGTCAAGGGTTCCGGTTGTTTTGTTGTAACTCTTATATGAGAATGATGCCAGGCGCTCCGGATTATTTTGTTTTCGCCGATTTATTACATTGCGAATAATACGGTGGGCAGGGTTTTCACCGGAGAAAACCAGTACTTCAGTCAGCTCATAGGGCTTGCTAAACAGAGAAATGTGATGGAAATCAGTATTTGGGGAAATTTCGTAAACTTGTGTAAAATACCCTACATATGAAAGCTGTAACCTTGATTCTTTCTCATTGATTTTAATACTAAAATACCCGTCAATATCAGTCATTGTACCCCTCTGTGTACCTTCAACCAAAATATTCACAAATGCCAACGGATTACCTGAGCCTTCATCGGTAACGCGTCCACGTATTTCTTCTGCAAACACTAAATCACCGGCAGAAATAAACAGAATAAAAATAATTCCGGAATAAACCCGGTAAATTAAAGCATTAAAAAGTTGCTTCATTTTTATTTAAAATATGCGCACTGATATTAATAAGGCTGTTTTACTTTTTCAAAACATCAAAACCGGTATCCTATTGAAAAATATCCATTAGAATCTAATATCTTATTTTCATCATCCAACAAAAGGTTGGTGACTGCCCTTCGGCTCGTATAACCCATAAAGAATCCGAATATATTAAGACCAACGCCTAAACTATACCCCCATTCATCATTGCGGAATACATCATCAAAATCCATTTTTACTCCTGTACTTTCTCCTGAAAAGGAATATCGGTAATAGGGGCCTGAAAATAAGAAAAAATGAATATCCTGACCCTGCACATCAGGTGTTCCAAACTGAATGTTTAAAGGCACTGTAAAGGATTGCCGATGAAAATTTCCGCCAGAAATCTGACTTCTGTTAAGATCGTAAAGGGTTTCGAGTTGAAGCCCGAAGATGTTTGATAAGGGAAGGTTAAAATACAATCCTGTTGATACACTCAAAAGTGGTTTGGCTTTAAAAAACTCATCCGGATAGCGATGAAATCCACTCCCTGTATTGAGAAGAAAACCAACCGAGGGTCTTCTCCCTACCAGGCTGCTTTCCTGCAGAACCGAAGCGATAAGAGAGGAAGACTGAAGTAGCTGTGGTTCGGTGGATAAGTTGCTTAAAAAACCTTTCATAAAATTATGAATAAAAACCATACCTTCATAATCCAGCAAATGATATTGATCTTCTGGCTTATGGTATGGTGATTTCTGACCTGTAAAAACGTGGGCTGCAGGTATGCCTGCACGGCCAAAGGGCTCAGTATCCGTTCTTCTTGCAATATCGCTTCCCGTTTGTCGCAAACGGATATTGTATTCTTCTGCGTGGCTTTCTGCCCATACATCACCGTTTTCTAATGATGCTATTCCCTTCAGGTGCAAACCATTATTTGCATCATACATACCCACCATATCGAAACTGAACATAAGCCTGATGTTTTCAACGGGCACCGGACTGTTTTCCACAAAATGCTTCGAACCAAGTAATCCGCTTTCTTCAGCATCAAATGCAACAATAAGCAAGCTTCTGCCGAGCAGATCCGGATTTTGGGAAAAATATCGTCCCAGTTCAATTATTGCAGCTACTCCTGAAGCATTATCATCGGCACCGGGAAAAACACGTTTCTCGTCATTTTGAATATCGTACCCCAGGTGATCATAATGGGCGCCGATAAGGATATATTCATCCTTCAGCACAGGATCGCTTCCTTTAACCACACCAACAATATTAACCGCCGGTATCCATGCCAGGTTTTGTCTGAAACTGAATTTTTGCAGGTAATCTTCACCAAAGGGCTGAATACCTACATCCTGAAATTGCTCAACAATATAATTTCTTGCCATTTCTGCGCCATCAGTTCCAAGTCCCCGGCCCTGCAGGGAATCAGAAGCAAGGATTTTAACGTGTGTTCGTAAGCGGTTTTTCAGGTTAGGGTCATCAGCATAGGAAAATTTTCCGGATAGTAATACCAGGAGAAGTATAAGGATAAGTTTGATTCTGAGCATAGTAAGTTTTTAATAAATTAATTGGCAGCTTGTATTTATTTGTCGGGAACAAATGCAGATTGTTACATAAACTCTTTACTATCATTTTTGTTGCCGGATGGTAAAAATAATGCGAACCGGGTCAATATGCAAATCTTATGAAAAAACAGAGGTTTTAACTTAAATTTGTAATAACCATTAAACTTGCTCAGGATTATGGAAAAGAAAGTTTATGCAATCGGAGAAACACTGCTGGATATTATTTTTGAAGGGCACCAGGTTAAAGCAGCCAAACCGGGTGGCTCCATGCTCAACAGCGCTGTCTCTTTGGGGCGCGTCGGCATAAATGTATCACTGATTACGGAATTCGGACATGATCAAACCGGTAAGCTCATTCTTGAGTTTCTTGAAAAAAACCATGTACAAACTCATAACATCCATCTTTATAAGAACGGAAAAACCCCATTGGCAATGGCTTTTCTGAACGAAAAAGGTGATGCAAACTACGACTTTTACAAACCCTATCCTATAGAACGATTACAGGTAAAAATTCCCCATTTCACCCCTAATGATATTTTACTGTTTGGTTCCTACTTTGGAATTGATCCGCTAGTAAGAGCTAAACTCCTTGAGATAGTAAAAGCGGCCTATAACTCGGGTAGTAAGATAGTTTACGATCCCAATTTCAGAAAGCCCCATGCCCACGAGCTTGAAAAACTAAGGCCTTTTATTTTGGAAAACATGCAGTTAGCTCATATTATCAGGGCCAGCCATGAGGATGTTAAGATCATTTTTGATGAAAATACAATACAGGGGTTTCAGAATGCCATTCGGGACCAGAATAAAATCCTGATCATGACCAGCAGCTCCGAGAAAGTTGAACTGCTTACAAAAGACCTGCATGAAATTTATCCTGTTCAGAAAATAAGGGTGGTAAGCACCATTGGGGCAGGTGATAATTTTAATGCTGGTTTGATCTTTGGATTGATCAGAAATGAGGTTACTGTTTCTAACCTGAAC
>SLOJ01000167.1 GCA_007132585.1 Bacteroidales bacterium
AAGAAAGAAAGAAAGAAAGAAAGACACCATTGTCAAACGTTTCTTTCCAGCTGGTAGTCATACACTCCCGGTTCATTTAGAAGGATATTCCTCATGAATATATTTCTACAGATTATCTGCAGGCAATCACCAATCAGTAAAAATAATGGTGGTTAAATAAAAAAAGGGGCTGTTTAAAAAGGATTAGATTAACTGGACGCTGAACCTGTCGAAGCTTGTAATGGTCTGATATACAAATGTCGTTTCGACAAGCTCAACGACCAGATAGGCCTTTTGAGACAACCCTAAGATAATTTTAAATCAAAGAAGTATTTTACTCCCAGGTGATTTTGTAAGTACCCAGGTTTTTTTCTTCAAATGATCTTATGAATTCGGCGCGGGAGGCACACTCGGTTTTGGCTTTTCGGATAAAAATCTCGGTTGATTTGCGGTACTCCATATCGCGATGGGTATCCTGAAGCAAAAGGTATCCCATAATGATATAACCTGCCATTTCCACCAAACGACGTGCATGGAAATCAAGCAATTCGTTGCTTTTGGCTTCCAATACTAATTTGGTGAGATTTTCATACTCATCGGTAAGATCCACCAAAATACTTTTCAAGTATTCAAACTCAGGTTTCACATGATGCTCCTGGTATTCGCGTATAAGCTTAAGATAAGCTCCGTTTCCTACAGCTCTTATGGCAGCTACCACCTGCAGCTGTGAAGTTCCTTCATATATATTGGTTATACGGGCATCCCTGAAAAGCCTCTCAACCGGGAAGTCTTTCATATACCCGGTGCCACCATGCACCTGTAAGGCCTCGGATGCAATTTCATTACAATACTCGCTGGCAAAAAGCTTAAGAAGCGGTGTAAGTGCATCAGAAACACGGGTATGATGTTTGGCATCGTTTCTTTCTTCAGGTTCAAGTTTCCTTTCTTCCTGAATAAAGGAGTATGCTTTGTAAATATCCACATATCGGGCGGTTTCGTAAAGCAATGAACGGCTGGCATCAATCTTTGCACGCATAACCGACAGCATTTCATATACTGCAGGATAGTTGATAATGGGTTTACCGAATTGCTCACGCTCGTATGCATATTTTAATGCTTCACGATAAGCTGCTTCGGCAATACCAACAGATTGAGCCCCTACACCCAGGCGGGCAGAGTTCATCAACGACATTACATATTTGATCAATCCCATACGGCGCTCACCTACCAGTTTTGCAGGGGCATCCTTAAATACCAGTTCGCAGGTAGGTGATCCTTTAATACCCAGTTTGTTTTCAATACGCCTTACGGTAAGAGCTTTATCTTTTCTGTCATACACAAAGAGTGATAATCCACGTCCGTCGGTGGTACCGGGTTCCGTTCTTGCCAAAACAAGGCTTATATCAGCATCGCCATTGGTGATAAATCTTTTCACACCATTAAGGAACCATTGCTGCTTTTGCTCATCATAGGTAGCTTTCAGTTGCACAGCCTGCAGGTCGGAGCCGGCATCGGGCTCGGTAAGGTCCATGGCAGCGGTGGCACCCTGGTTAAAACGGGGTAAAAATTCTTTCCTGATCTCATCGTTGGCAAATTCATGGAGAGTTTCTGCACAGTCCTGCAACCCCCAGATATTGGCAAAACCTGCATCTGCACGTGATACCAGCTCAGCAGCCATTACATAAGGTACCATAGAAAAATTCAACCCACCGTATTCTCTGGGCAATGACATACCTATCAAACCGGCCCTGGTTAATGTTTCATGGTTTTCCTGTGTTCCCCGCGCATAAATCACTTCGTTATTGATAAGTTGCGGACCTTCATGATCTACCGATTCGGCATTAGGAGCAATGGTTTCACCACATATCTCACCCACAATTTCCAGAACCTTATCGTAGGAGTCGAGCGCATCTTCAAAATCCTGAAATGCATAATCATACTTATCCTTATCGGCAAAATCATTCTCTTTCAACCTGATGATCTTCTCCATCAGGGGATGCTTAAGGTGAAACTTCAGACTGGGGTTATCTTTAAAAAAATTTTCCATTTTTCTTATATTTAAATCATTGAATCCCTTTTAAGGCAAAAAAATTATTTGGTGTTCTTTTTGTAGAATTTAATCATTTTGGGAATTACATCCTCTACATTGCCTGTAATAACATAATCTGCAATCTGATTGATAGGAGCCTTGGGATCGTTGTTTATAGAAATAATTTTTGCTGATTCATTCATACCTGCAGTATGCTGTACTGCACCTGATATACCGCATGCGATATACAACTTCGGGCGAACGGTTACACCTGTCTGCCCAACCTGGCGGGCATGATCAACAAACCCGGCATCTACCGCAGCGCGTGATGCACCTACTTCGCCACCCAACATATCAGCAAGCTCATAAAGCAGGTCAAAATTTTCTTTTGATCCAACTCCGTAACCACCGGAAATAATGATCTGTGAGTTTTTGATATTGACCTTTTGCTTCTCTATATGGCGCTCAATGATTTCAACGGCCATATGATTGTCGTTGAGAATGGTATCTACATTGATATACTTTATTTCACCTTTGTGAGTGGAATTAAAAACTTCTTTTTTCATTACACCTTCCCTTACGGTTGCCATTTGTGGGCGCGTATCAGGGTTTATGATGGTAGCAATAATGTTTCCACCAAAAGCAGGTCTGATCTGATAAAGCAGGTTTTTGTATTCCTTACCGGTTTTGTTTTCAGTATGATCGCCAAAAACCAGACTGGTACAATCAGCTGTAAGTCCACATTTCAGTTTTGATGCCACGCGCGGAGCAAGATCTCTTCCTACGGAAGTGGCACCAAAAAGAGCTACTTCAGGCTGCTCCTGTTCAAAGAGTTTAGCTATAATCTCGGCATGGGGTAAGGTAAGGTAAGGATACAACCTTGAGTTATCAGCAATATGAATTACATCAACTCCGTATGGAAATATCTGCTTTTCTATACCAGCCAGATTGTGTCCAATAACTACAGCTTCCAGTTTACGGTCAATTTCATTGGCCAGCTTACGTCCTTTGGTAAGAAGCTCAAGACTTACTTCAACCACCTGACCGTCTTCTATTTCGCAATAAACAAATATACTATTATTCACTTTTCCTTGTTTTTCGTTTTTGAATACTTGGTTTTAGCCTATTACGTGGCTGTCAATAAGTTCTTTCATAAGATAATCCATATCCTTATCGTTTACCGTAAGGTTGATAGAATCTTTATGGATTAGAACCACGTTCTCAATCTTTTTCACTTTAGTGGGAGAACCTGACAGCCCCAAAGATTCTACATTGGCGTCCAGATCGGCAACACTCCATTCTTCAATACGCAGATAGGGCTTATTTGTCATCATTTCGGTGTAATCCTTGGTTTCTTCAACCAATTCCGATACAGTACGTGCATGCTTGAATTTCATGATAAGCTTGGCATGTCGCGGGCGGCAGGTTGGGGCAGAACTGTGCACAGTGATCAACAAAGGGGTTTTTGCTTTTACAACCTCAACACCTCTTTCAAGTCGGCGTTTGACAATCAATTCGTCTTCCTTAATTTCAAGTACTTCTTCACAGTAGGTTACTTGGGGTATATTTAATTTTTCTGCTACCTGTGGACCCACCTGGGCAGTATCACCGTCAATGGCCTGACGACCTGCAATAACCAGGTGAGGTTGCAGTTTCTTCACTGCCAAAGAGATGGCATAGGAAGTAGCCAGGGTATCTGAACCGGCAAATTTCCTGTCGGTAATAAGAAAACCGGAATCTGCGCCACGATACATTGCTTCCCTGATAATTTCAGCGGCCCGTGGCGGACCCATAGTAAGTATAATAATCTCGGCATCGTCGATGCGATCCTTGATCCTGAGTGCCTGCTCAAGAGCATGCAGATCTTCAGGGTTGAAGATCGCCGGCAGAGCAGCGCGGTTAACAGTACCATCAGCCTTCATGGCATCTTTACCCACATTGCGGGTGTCAGGTACTTGTTTGGCTAATACAACAATTTTAAAACTCATGAAGTAAGGGTTTTATTTTAATATAGATTTTTGAAAAAATTCCAGGCGCAAACCTACGATTTTTTTATTAATCGTCGGTATTCTTCTCATGACAATCGCCCTGACATACAAAACAATCCTCAATAAGCTTATCGCTGATACCCATAGTTGAATAACCACCGTCGTGAAACAAGTTCTGCATGGTTACCATTTTGGTAAGGTCTGAGAAAAGAGTTATGCAGTAATCTGCGCATTGTTCAGATGATGCATTACCCAGTGGCGACATACAATTGGCGTAAGTATGAAAGGCATTAAAGCCTCCTACACCCTGACCTGCAGTTGTTTTGGTAGGAGATTGAGAAACTGTATTAACTCTTACCTTCCTGCGTTTGCCATAATGATAACCAAAACTGCGTGCAATGGATTCGAGCATTGCCTTGGCCTGGGCCATATCGCTATAAGAAGAAAATGTACGTTGGGCGGCAATATAACTCAAAGCAACTACACTTCCCCATTGGTTAATGGCATCAATATTCAGTGCAGTTTGCAGAACTTTATGTAATGAAATAGCACTAATATCAAGGGTTTTCATCATGTAATTATAATCCAGTTCGGTATAATGCAACCCTTTTCTTACATTAGGCGACATACCCACAGAGTGAAGAATAAAATCAATTTTTCCACCCAAAAGCTTCATGCTTTCCTGAAAAAGGTTCTCCAAATCATCAACCTGTGTGACATCGGCAGAAATTACTTCACTCCCGGTTTTTTCAGCAAGACGGAAAATATCTCCTTTACGAAGTGCAACCGGGGCATTTGTAAGAACAAATATTGCTCCCTCTTCTTTAGCCCGCTCTGCTACTTTCCAGGCAATGGAGTTTTCGTCCAGTGCACCGAAAATAATTCCTCTTTTTCCTTTCAATAGATCATGTGACATGATATTTAATTTTTGTGAATACTCTGTTTTTGAATTAATTCTTCAGCGGTTTGTAAAACCGATTCGCTGGGATTTTCACCCCCAAGCATTTTTGCAATCTCAATTACTCTGTGCTTTTCTTCTACTTTTTTAATATGTGTTTTGGTTGCATCATCTTCTGTTTCCTTATATACAATAAAATGCCGGTTTCCCTTTGCTGCAACCTGCGGCAGATGGGTAATGGATATTACCTGCATATTACGGGCAATTCTTTCAAGAATATCACCCATTTTAAAACCGATCTCACCAGAAACACCGGTATCTATTTCATCAAATATAATGGTGGGAAGAAGATTCTTAAGAGAAACAACCGATTTCATGGCCAGCATAAGCCTGGAAAGCTCGCCACCCGATGCAATACGGGTAAGCTCGCGGGGCTCAGAGCCGGGATTGGCTGAGAAAAGAAAAGTGAAGTCATCTGCTCCGTTGCTATGCAATTGTGGTGATGGCGTGTGACTAATTATGAAACGTCCCTTTGGCATGCTCAGTTCGCGGAGTATACTGCTTATCTGCTCCTGTAATCCGGATACAGCATTTTTTCTTATTTTGCTGATATTCATAGCCTCAGCAATAAGCTTTTGTTCGAGATCACGGTATTTTTGTTCCAGCTGCTCAATATTCTGTTCAAGTGATTCAAATCCATCAATCTTTTTCCGAAATTCATCCCTGATGCTGATAAGCTCCTCCATATCGGCCGCAGCATGTTTGTGCAACAGTTTCTGCAAAAGATCATACCGTTGCTGTAGCTCACCAGCTCTGCCGGGGTCAATGGAAACGTCCTCTTTTACTGCAGCTATCTCATGGCTTATATCTTTGATCTCTATCTCTGAAGAGATTAATCGCTGGTGCAGATCAGCATAGCGTGAGCTGTATTTTTCCAGTGCACGGAAAATACCAGTAACTTCCGAAAGTAAAGAAAGTATATTTTCAGAACCGGTTTGAAGCAAAAAATCAGCTTTTTCCAGGTTCTGTTTAATTTCTGAAGCATGTTCAAGAATTTCCAGTTCCGATTCAATTTCAGAGAATTCTTCAGCATTCAGTTGTGCTTTATACAATTCGTCGTATTGAAATTCCAGATAATCCAGCTCAGAGCGGGTTTGTTTTTCGCTCTCGCGCAGCTGTTCAAGCTCTTTACGTATCTGCGTTAGTTTTTGAAATTTATTTCTGAACTCATTCAACTGCAACCCGGCAAAAGCATCAATAATGCTGTACCTGAAAGCTGATCTGCCAACCAGAAGGTTTTGATGTTGCGAATGAATGTCAATAAGCCGTTCTGCAATATCTTTCATGATATTGAGCGTAACGGGTGTATCATTGATAAATGCACGTGATTTGCCTTGAGGATTTATTTCTCTTCGAAATATAGCGGGAGATTCATAATCCAGCTCATTCTCAAAAAACAGCTCTTCCAGATTGAGTTGTTCAATGGAAAAAGTGCCTTCAATAATGCACTTCTTTTGCGGGTTGTAAAGTACTTTGCTATCAGCCCTCTGACCGAGTATTAATCCTAGTGCACCGAGTAGTATAGACTTACCTGCTCCCGTTTCTCCGGTAATAATAGTTAGCCCTTCATCGAAGCTGATGTCCAGTTTCTCAATGAGGGCATAGTTTTCAATCAGAAGACTTTTTAACATTTGAACCAGGGCTAAAATTTAGCGAAGCCACAAAGTTAACAAACTTTGCAATACATTGAGCTGCAAAATGCGTTTTCAGAGCAACCAATTAAAACAATTGTTTGTGCATGGATCAATTACGGGACTGGGTAATTCTACGGTATCGTGCACTATTGGCAGGATCTATTTCTGTAAGGATTTGCACAACCTGGTTTTTTTCCATAGCGGGAGCTTCGGTAAAGAGGTTAACAAGCTCATCGCCCTTGGTGGTCATAATAATCGACATAAGGTAACTGCCGGGCCTTTGCCTGTGTACCTGTTGAAACATTTCAATTGCGTTTACCACTTCTGTACGTGCCATATCCATATTATCAGTCATTGTGTCAAAGCCCAGCCGATGATAGGTATATAAGGCCCGCCTGATATTGGAATACTGGGAATTGAAAATATTTTCCATGAGCCAGTATCGGTTTCTTTGGCCTTCAAAGGATTTCCAACCGCGTTCCGGAGCATTTTGCGCGAGGTTAACAATGCTTTGGGCCTTTTCAAAATAGGGAGTGCCCCCCATAGGCGAAAAAGTATCGAAATCAAAACCTATAATGAGATACGCATAAAAAGCAAGAACGGATGTGAGATTATTTGTAAATGCATTATCAGCAAATTCCAGGGGTTGATTTTCAACATAACGGAAGCTGAAATCGCGATCATTATGATTTATAATTGGCGAACTGTAAGACGTTTTAAATATGGGTCGCCGCGACTGCACCTGAATGGTGGCCCTGTATTCATCGCTTCCGATTTTCTCATTTACAGTAATGAGAATGCTGGCTTCTATTCTTTCTTCGGACTTAAACTGGTACTCAGTCCAGTTACGTTGATTCATAAACTCATACACAGATGACTGAAGGGTTTGCAGGATCTGGCGATCGGTTTCCGACATACCGGGTGATGATATCTGTACCATGCACTGCAACTCCTGGGCTTTAACTGAGCCCAAAGAAATAAGCATCAAGATGAAAAGATAGATTGTTTTTCGCATATTTTTAACAATGGCAGTCAATTAAAGTATTCAAAAAAAGTAACCAGAAACATCTGAAAAATAACCGGTTATTTTTCAAAATAAGTTACCAGTTTATTTACAATATCCTGTGCAACCAGTTTTTTGCTCTTTAAATCAAACCCCGATAGCCGGTTTTTATTGTCTAAAATAGTGATTTTATTGGTATCGTTACCAAAACCGGCACCTGTATCATTCAGGGAATTGATCACAATAAAATCAAGATTTTTATTTTTTAGCTTTTTGCGTGCATTTGCCTCTTCATTGTCTGTTTCCAGGGCAAACCCTGCAAGCACCTGGTTTTTATTTTTCATTTTTCCAAGTGCAGCAAGTATATCGGGATTGGGAACCAGCTTAACAATCAATGACTCCCCGTTTCGTTTTATCTTTTTCTCAGAGGACTTTTCAGGGCGATAATCAGCCACTGCGGCGGTAAGTATGGCAGCATCCATAATCGGAAAAACTTCAGTACATACCCTGTACATTTCATCTGCTGTGGAGACATCAATGCGG
>SLOJ01000190.1 GCA_007132585.1 Bacteroidales bacterium
CTAGTCCGTTATGAGCCAGCACAATGAACATTATCAGGTGAATATAGGATTTGAAAAATTCCCAGTTTCCCATGAGTGCCATAAAAACGAAGATGAGAAAAATCACCATGGATATTTTCTTCACAGGTTCTATTATTCTTTCGGTAATTTTTGGGAACTTTCTGGAAAATAAAATGCCAAGAACAACGGGTAGCCCCAGGAGCAACATAACTGTGCGTAAAATTTCAAAAAAGTCAATTCGAATAGGGATAACCATATTGGATGTTTCCGAATAAAGCTTTCCCCAGAATGCAAAGTTTACCGGTGTCATAAAAACAGCAGCAATTGTAGCAAAGGCTGTAAGGCTTATGGACAAAGCCATATTTCCTTTGGCCACGGATGACATAAAATTCGACACATTTCCTCCCGGGCAGGCAGCAACGAGTATCATGCCCAGTGCTACGCTGGGTGTGGGTTGAATAAAATAGATCAATAAAAAAGTAAGAGCTGGTAGTGCAAGAAACTGGCTGAAAATTCCTAATATAAGTGATTTGGGTTCTTTAATTACCAACTTGAAACTTTCCGGCCTGATTCCCAAAGCAACGCCAAACATGATAAAGGCAATGGTTATATTCATGATCAATAAGGCTTCGGGGCTGAAATTTAATTTAACCCAGTCAAGCCTTGCTAAACCTGTTTCCCTGTTTTCAATAACCTCGGTTACAATATCATTTTGGATTTCGATAATAAATTTCCCATTCTCATATACAAGGTCTTCACCTGAAATAATATTATCAGGTGTTCCTGCAATATCAGTTATTTTCTCGTGAGAAGTACCAATTCTTAAAAAACGCAGCTTATTTTCAGATCCTGACGGGTCTTCCTGGGATTGCATTAAAGGACCGTCGTTTTTATTATTTCCCGAAATGCGTATGTCATGTATCTTTTGGTTTTTAACAATTACTTTACCAAACTCACGGAAATAGTATCTTTCTACTTTTTCAGTTTTTGAGGGTAAACCAATGATATCATTGATTTCTTTAATGTGCATGCCGGGTTTTACTTTTTCAAAATCCGGGCTTGCTTCGGAAACTTTTGGTAAAAAACCAAATAATAAAATCAGAAGGGAAACCATCAGAAGGCCTGAGTAGCGTTCAGGATATCTTCTTTCATTGCGCTTGTCCATAATGAAAGTTTTGATTGCATTGAAATGCGAATTTACAAAAAGATATCTTTATAAATGTGTATTAAATAAGCATTAGTAATTAAGTTATAAATTAAAATATATGATAAACACGGAAAATATAGCTTTTCCGGTGTTTTAAACAGAAACTTAATAAAGTTTACCTGCTTAGTAAATTATTATCTTTTTGCTAATTGTTTCAGAGCCGGTAATGGAAACAATATGGATCCCTTTAAGTAATGATTGAACGTTTATACTGACCTTTGAATGACCAGCAATTGTTTCAAGTTTAATTATCTGTCCTGTGATATCACTTATAGTGAGTTGATAAGTTTCATTGTAATGGTCTTTTCCAGCGTCTAATCCCAGTTCTTTAGATGTACCATCATAATAAACCACGATATCGTATTTTCAAAGTCATTAATTTGCGTACTTTGATCTACCAATATTTCAATATTGAAAATATCACTATCTGAGAAACCATTGTTTATGGCTACCGGTACATTTAGTAAACCGAAGAATTCGTTATGGAGCCTGATAATATTATCCATAATCAGGTTATAGTTTTCGCTTTCAGATAACTCGTTTGTAAAATCATTGGGATATTCAAAAAACATATCTTCAACTAAAAGGAACTATGGTTGTAAGTAAAAGGATTCTCCCTGTTCAGTTCCTCTCCGTCAAAGCTTTTATTTCTGTTGATATAATATGCAGTCATATCGTGAATAAGAACTTCATAAGAGAAACCAGCCTCTGATAAAAGTTCAAGTTCTCTTTCAGAACTTTCGCTGATGATGAATCAGCCCGGTTTAAAACTTCCTTCCAGATTCAACTGGCTGTCCAAGTTGATCAATCTCCTTAAGTTCGCATACTTCAAGGTTAACTTTCACGCTATGGTGTTTTTCTTCCATGATACTTCCGGCAATCATGAGAAGGAAAAGAGCATTAAAACTTTTAATGTAAAATAAATTTCATAGCTGGTACTTTCAATATTCTATAGAAATTAAATAAAACAAAGTATTTACAAATATATCTGCAATACATTAATTATTTTGCTTGGCTGAACCAAAATCTTTCATCTTTACAAACACAGGAATCCTTATATTTGCAAATTATTTCAAAGGATAATGTTGGTCGGTGATTAAATGTTGTTCATGATACTAACCCGAAAACTATATTTTTACTAAAGCAATCATTCAATATATTATGGCAATAAAGTTAAGTGAACAGGAGCGATTCAGGCGTGATGCACTCATTGAACTCCGGAAATTAGATATTGATCCCTATCCGGCAGAAAAATTTGAAGTAAATACAACCGCTCGGGATATATTAAAACGTTTTCAGGACGATAACTCCCTGTTCCAGGATGTGCAAATTGCCGGTCGTCTGATGGGGCGAAGAATCATGGGCAGTGCATCATTTGCTGAGCTGCAGGACTCAACCGACAGAATTCAATTGTATTTTAACCGCGATGAGATTTGCCCGGGAGAAGATAAAACCTTCTATAACACAGTTTTTAAACGACTACTTGATATTGGCGATATAATAGGAGTAAAGGGTTATGTATTTATTACCAGGATGGGAGAAATTACCATTCATGTGAAAGAGTTTAAAATCCTTACTAAGTCATTGCGCCCGCTTCCTGTTGTTAAGGAAAAAGATGGGCAGGTATATGATGCCTTCACCGATGCTGAACAAAGATACAGGCAGCGTTATCTCGATTTGATCGTTAATCCTGAAATACATGATACGTTTCGCAAACGAGCCCGTATGATACAATCCATGCGTGACTTTTTGCTCAGCAAAGGTTATCTGGAGGTAGAAACCCCGGTACTTCAACCCATTTATGGCGGTGCAGCTGCACGACCTTTTAAAACGTACCATAATACATTGGATACTACTTTATATTTGCGTATAGCTAATGAATTATACCTTAAAAGATTGATTGTGGGTGGTTTTGATGGCGTTTTTGAGTTTGCCAAAGATTTCAGAAATGAAGGGATGAGTCGCTTTCACAACCCTGAATTTACCCAAATGGAGTTGTATGTGGCATACAAAGACTATGAGTGGATGATGGATATGGTGGAGGAAATGATTGAGAAGATCACCCTTGATCTGCACGGAAAAACTGAAATAAAAGTAGGCGATAAAATGATCAATTTTAAAAGGCCCTGGAAAAGATTCACCATGTATGAAGCCATTAAGCATTTTACCGGGGTGGATATTTCAGAAATGAATGAAGATCATATGCGAAAAGCGGCACGTGATCTTGGTGTAGAAACGGATGAAACCATGGGTCGCGGGAAGATCATTGATGAGATTTTTGGTGAAAAATGTGAAACACAACTCATACAACCTACGTTTATTACCGATTATCCTATTGAAATGTCACCTCTTGCCAAAAAACACAGAACCGTACCCGGATTGGTTGAGCGTTTCGAAGCTATTTGTAATGGCAAGGAAATATGTAATGCATTCAGCGAGTTGAATGATCCTATTGATCAGCGGGCAAGGTTTGAGGAACAGCTTGAACTGGGCCGCAGAGGGGATCCGGAAGCAATGATACTTGATGAAGATTTTTTGCGTTCAATTGAGCATGGAATGCCCCCAACTGCAGGTTTAGGTATAGGAATTGACAGACTGGCAATGATTATGACCAACAGTAATTCTATTCAGGATGTACTATTTTTTCCACAGATGCGACCTGAAAAATCTTCTTCAGCTGAAGTAGAGGGTAAAGATGAATTTGAAGGAACAGGGATTCCTGCTGAATGGATCCCGGTTATAAAAGATGCCGGTTATGTGAATCCTGAAACACTTAAGGGTGCCAATCCCAACAAAGTATTTAATCAGCTATGTGGTATCAGAAAGAAACAAAAACTTGACATGCCAGCACCAAAGCCTGATGATGTAAAGCGTTGGATTGAAGAGATTTAATTAACTTTGATAATATTATTTAATTCTTCAATAAATATTTGTATCAATTTTATTCTTTTGATATATGCCTTTTCTGGGACCTGTAGTAAAGAATGCCATTTCAATTCGCAACCGTTTACCTGCTTTTTTTAAAGTTTCCCAACCGGGAATTGTACAGGAAAGAGAGTTGCGAAAACTTCTGCGTAAAGCTTCTAATACTGCATTTGGCGAACATTATAGATTTAGCAGGATTTTAAGAAACAAGGAAAATCTGATTGAAGAATTTCAGAAAAATGTGCCTGTTTATGACTATAATAAAATATTCAAAGAATGGTGGTACAGGTCTTTACAGGGTGAAGCCTACGTAACCTGGCCCGGTAGAGTGAAATATTTTGCTTTGAGTTCCGGCACATCCGAGGCATCGAGCAAATATATTCCGGTAACCAACGATATGTTAAGGGCAATAAAAAAAACAAGCATAAAACAAATATTTTCGCTGGCAAGGTATGAGTTCCCCAAAGAATTTTTTGACAAGGGTGTTCTTATGCTGGGAGGCAGTACCCACCTTAATTTCAATGGTACGTACTATGAAGGAGATTTGTCAGGTATAACAACTAAAAACATACCTTTCTGGTTTCAGCATTTTTATAAACCGGGCAAGAGGATATCGAAAGAGCGTGACTGGCCAACCAAACTGAATGAAATTGTAAAGAAAGCTCCTAAATGGGATATTGGTGTTATAGTTGGCGTACCGTCATGGTGGCAAATTTTGATTGAAAAGATCATTGATCAATATCAAGTGAAAAATATTCATGAAATATGGCCCAACCTTTCCATATTTGTGCATGGGGGGGTTTCATTTACTCCTTATAAGAAGGGCTTTGAGAAGCTACTGGGTAAGCCACTTACATATATTGAAACCTATCTGGCATCAGAAGGGTTTGTTGCGTTCCAGAGCCGTCCGAATGCCGACAGCATGCAATTGGTTCTTGATAATGGCCTTTTTCATGAGTTTGTACCTTTTAATTCAGATAATTTTGATGATGAAGGAAACATAAAGCCTGAAGCAGAAGCTTTAAGCATCACCCAGGTGAGAGAAGGTGAGGAATACGCTTTGTTGATCAGTACATGCGCCGGTGCATGGCGTTACCTGATTGGTGATATGATAAAGTTTACGTCTAAAGAGTTGAACGAAATTGTTATTACCGGCCGAACCAAACATTTTCTTAATTTATGTGGCGAGCATTTATCACAGGAAAACATGAATATGGCTGTTAAAATGGCTGAAGATCAGTTGAATATCGAAGTTCGTGAATTTACTGTGGCAGGAATAAAACATGATATTATGTTTGCTCATAAATGGTATATAGGAACTGATAGCAAGATTGATTCAACAGAGGTTGCAAAAGCTATTGATGAAAACCTGAAGGTACTTAATGATGATTACAGAGTTGAGCGAATTGCAGCAATAAAAGATATTTTTGTAGAGATTCTTCCTTCCAATGTTTTTTATAACTGGATGAGGATGAAGGGTAAGGAAGGAGCTCAAAACAAGTTTCCCAGGGTATTAAAAAGGGCACAGCATCAGGAGTGGGAAAATTATCTTAAAGAATATAGTAACTCATAATTAAACTCTTCATCCCAATGGCATCATCAATTCTGGAAGGAGCCATACTGGGTCTTACATTGGCCTTTTTAATCGGTCCGGCATTTATTGCCCTGGTGCAAACCAGTATACACCAGGGATGGAAATCAGGCCTATTATTTGCCGCCGGCATCTCATTGAGTGATATCACCCTCATATTTCTTAGCTACCTGGGAATTATAAAGATCCTAACTGATGAAAGTAACCAGTTTCTCATTGGAATTATTGGCGGAAGTATTCTTATTATTTTCGGACTGATGACCTTTTTTAAAAAGTACAAGGTTAGCACAAAGCGCGGTATTGAAGTGAAAGTAAGTGTTACAGGCGGGGGTAGATTACGCTACCTGCTTAAAGGATTCTTTATGAATATTCTTAACCCCTTTCTTTTGATTTTTTGGCTTGGAGTAATGAGTTTTGTAAGTGCAAGGTTTGGTGTTGGAAACCAAGAGGTTTCAACTTTTTTTATTTCAGCCATTGCCATGGTTTTTATTACCGATACAGGAAAATGCCTTATTGCAAGCAAGATCGGACGTTATTTAAATATCAAAGTTCTGATATGGGTTAATAAAATTGTAGGGTTTATGCTTATGGCATTTGGCATCATTATGTTTATCAGGGTCTTTGTTTTGTTTCGATGAAGCTTTGCACGGAATCCAGTAAAAAAGGCTGTAAGAATTATAAAGCAATACTTACAGCCTTTTTGAATATTAGAAATACCATCTAGTTTCGGGCAATTGATAAAATAACTTTTTTGCCTTTTATAGTATTTTTCTTCATGCTCTTAAGGACTTTTCTTACATGCGTTTCAGAAATATCAAAATAGCTGAAATGATCAAACATGTCTATTACGCCAATTTCTCTGCCGCTTATCCTGCATTCGCCAGTAATGGCACCAACAATATCTCCGGGTTTTACCTTATCTTTTTTACCCAGTGCAAGATGCATTCTTACTTTTGAATTCTTTGGCCGGTAATCATTATCAGTTTTATGTTGTGGTTTTGATCTTTCTCTTGCTTGTTTCCATTTGGGCTTGATCTCTTCGTTAAGATCAATGCCATCCTGATCAAGTTTGTTTTTTAACAGACAAGCTGCAAGCAAATGGGGGTCAAAACCTTTTTGATACAGATCATGCAAAACTTTTTCATACTCTTTAAGGTTATTATCGGTAGCAATCTGCATTAACTGTTCCTCAAGTCTGTTTATTCTTGCTTTCCTTAATTCACCTGCATCAGGAATATCTTGTCTTACGATGCTGGTTTTGATGAACTTTTCCAATTGCTGGATTTTCCTGTCATCTTTACGCGATTCTGCAAAGCTATAAGCTTTTCCGGTTTTTCCTGCACGACCTGTGCGGCCAATGCGATGCACATAGTATTCCACATCATGGGGATTATCGTAATTAAATACAGCGTCAACATTGTTTATATCAAGTCCCCTGGCGGCTACATCGGTAGCTATAAGCATATTTATTTCAGCTTTTCTGAAGCGATTCATTACCTTATTTCTGAGATTCTGATTCATATCGCCATGAAGGGCTTCAGCTTTGTGGCCCATTGCAACCATTTCTTCAGTTATTTTGTCAACCATTGCTTTGGTATTACAAAATACCAGTGACAATTTAAAATCATGCAACTGTATCAGGCTGGAAATAATTTTTCCTTTCTTTACACCGCGTGTTTCAAAATAGGATTGTTCTATAGTAGAGGCTGCTACATTATTACCCATAACTTTAATCAGTTCAGGGTTTTTTAAGAAATTACGGCTGATATCCATAATCGGTTTCGACATGGTTGCAGAAAACATTACGGTTTGTTTATCGGTAGGTGTGCCTTGTAGAATGGTTTCTATATCTTCCCTAAAACCCATGTTGAGCATTTCATCTGCTTCATCCAGCACTACAATCTGTAAGTCATGAAGTTTAAGCGTGCCTCTTCTCAGGTGATCCATTACCCGTCCGGGTGTACCTGCAACAATATTTGCGCCTCTTTTTAGTCCTGAAACCTGTCTTTGCATAGAATCTCCGCCGAAGACAGAAAGCACATTCATACCTTTTTTGTAGCGTGACATCTTTTCAAGCTCTCCGGCTATTTGTACACAAAGTTCGCGTGTAGGAGATAGGATAAGAGCCTGAACATTTTTTTTGTCAGGATCAATCATTTCAAGTATGGGTAATCCAAAGGCCGCTGTTTTTCCGGTACCGGTTTGTGCCTGCCCGATCAGATCTAATCCCTTCATCATAACAGGAATAGACCCTGACTGAATGGGGGTTGCGTTTTCATATCCCATTTCAGTTATTGCACTCAAAACTTCATCACTCAGATCAAGCTCTGAGAAGCTAATTGTATTTTCCA
>SLOJ01000159.1 GCA_007132585.1 Bacteroidales bacterium
AGGGATGTTGGAAATACTTATAACTTCTGTAACACCTTCAATTTGCCCGAGGCTGTCCATTGTACTTTGCCAGCGATTAAAATAACCCAACTGGAAAAAGCGTTCATCCTGCACGCCCAAAAAAACCACATTCCCATCTTCACCAAATGTATTCCTGAATTGATCATATTGTTTAAAAACAGTATCGGACTGGGGGAGCATTTGTGCCAGCTCATACGACATTTGTACCCGGGTAGCGCTCCAGGCCATGAAAAGAGTAACAGAAAAAATCACTATGATGATTGCCAGGCGGTATCTCAGAATGAACCTGACCAAGACTTCCCACATAAAATAAAACAAGTATTTTCCGTTCGCTGATTGATTTAGCTAAAGCTTCCCGGAGTAATTGTCAAAAATAAAAGCCTTTATTTTAAAGGCTTTTAAAAGGTTGCAAAGTTAAAAATTTCAAAAAGATAAAGATTGTAAAAGATATTAAAAATTAATTTGAGAACTATTGATAATAACTATGTTTTCAATGACATATGAAGTTTACATATTAATCCTGTAGGGGTAATGAAAAATTCATGGTAGCATCAAAGCGCCATTTGCCGCTCATAGGGTCATGATCATAAAAATTAAGTGTGTTTTCAGAATTAAGAACCGCGATGGTACCGGGTTCAAATGACAATACCGCCTGAGTGTCGGAAGGAAGAGTAAGAACAGTATCATCATCAAGCAACCATTCACCTTCGTCATTAAGGCGGTAAACACCCAGCTTATTATCTCTGAGAATACCAATTTCCATGGCACCAAGCATCAGATAATCATCTATACCCTCAGGCAGTATAAAACCTGCGGTGTCATCCCGTAACCATCTTCCTGTTTCATCTATATAATAAAACCCAAGCAATCCATCAGATTCTTCCAGCACGATCTGACCCACATTCCAGGGCATCCGCATGGTTGAAATGCGCTTATAATTTTGAGGTAGCACAAACATTACCTCATCATCTCGGGTCCATTGGTTTTCAGCATCGAGAAAATAAAAATACATTACCCTCTCCTGCAAAACTCCCAGAAAACCCATCCCAAGTGCCAACATACCGCTTGAACTCTCAGGTATTTCAAATTGGGAAACTTTATCAAGTATCCAGCGATGACTTTCATTGAGATAATAAACAAATAACTGATCATCATCAATTATACCTATGGTTCCTAAACCAGGTGCCATTATGTTTGCTGATTTTGGGTTATGGGCCTGTTCCAGGTTTATTACTTCGGGTTGCTTTTTACAACCAGAAAAAACAAGGAACCCTGCAAGGAATGCTCCCCAAATGAATTGCTTGAAAAACGACATTTGAATTGTGTTTTTTTGAGACTTTTTTGAATTGCGTAAAGATATTAAAAGTTTTACTTACCCTTTTGTAAATTTAAAGAGGCCGGAATAATCCGGCCTCTTTTCTCACACCCCGGTGAAAATAAATTGAAGAAAAATGCAAAAACATTGGATCAAGAGAATGTCTGGTTTTATTATTTCAACTTTTGGCGTGAGGGTTAAAAAGATTTAATGTATGATTGTAATTTTATGCGTTTCAACATAGTCTTTTTGTCGAATATATAAAAGATATACACCAGGCCTTAGGTGGGCAATATCAATTTTCTTTCTCACCATTCCATCTGAATCAACCCTGAACATATGCACCCTGTTACCTGTAATATCTGTTAGCTCTACATCAATGATTCCCGGCAAATACATTGAATTTATCTCCAGTGTAATATTATCTGATGCCGGATTGGGATAAACAGACGTAGTAAACGGAGCTTCGTGCCCGGGTATATGGGTAAAGAGCCCAACATATATGGTATCGGAACCGATACAACCATACATATCAGTTACAAATACCCATTTCCAGCCAACTTCTGTTACCTGATAGGTTTGTTCAGTATGCTCGTCATCATACCAGTAATAGGAGAAAAATCCGGGTCCTGCATCCAGCACAACCGTATCGGGTTTACTGGTGTAAATATCAGATCCAAGTTCAACTGCCGGTAAACCGGCATATTCAACATGTGCAATAAGTACGTCAGTTTCCGGAACTGCATTGGGTGTTGCCACAAAAGCAGTAAACTCATGTATGCCGGGCTGATTAAGATCGGCAAAGGAATTAAAAGTAAAATCACGATAGGTATTCTTTTCCCATGGCTGATCAAGCGTAAATTCTTCAGAAACTTCTGCCTGACCCGGCAAATTGTAACCCAGCTCAATAACCGATCCTGCAGCAAAGTCATCATATCCTTCGTTAAACAACCTTACAACAACAGGTTCTTCGGCAGAAAGAGTGCAGTTGCTTGCCGGGGCTATAATAGAATCCATCTCAAGGTTATAGGTTATTACTGAAAGGCTGTCAGTATTGGAACAACCATTACCATCAGTAACAGTAACTGAATAAATTTCTGAATTAAGAGCACTTACATGGTAGGAAGGCTCAACAGAACCATCCTGCCACAAATAACTTTCAAAATCATTTCCCGGATTCAGCACAACGCTCTGCGGGTCAGTTGTATATATATTATCACCCAGATAGGGCTCGGGTAGTTCATAAATATAAACTGTACCGTTATATGCATTATTTTCTTCTACTTCGTCTAAGTCGAAAGTAATTGTTGCAACTACAGGAATATTACCCGGGCTATGCGGAAAAACCGGTGCACTAAAAGTTAAATGCATGGTATCTTCCTTTAGCAGTGATTGGGTCATAATAAATGTTTCTTCCACCAGTTCACTGTCATCGTACCCGAAACTGAGTGTAAGTTCCATACCCGGAATGATTTGCGAATTACCGGTATTTTTTACAACAACCGTAACATGATGCTCATCATCCGAAGCGCAAACCGAATCGGGTGCAATTACATTATCCAGCGCAAGGTCAAAGAGTTCGGGTAGTACAAAAGTACCGGCATTGACTGTACACCCGAATTCATTGGTAACATCAACCCCGTATTCACCCCAGGTTTGCACGTCAAATGTTTCTTCGGTACTGCCATCCTGCCACAAATATGCATCATAGCCATATCCCGGCTCCAGGGTTACATCTTCGGGGTTATCGGTTACAATATAGCGTGGAAGATAAATATCGGGGAAACCATGTACCGTAATGTCAAAATCAAGTGTGTCATTGAGGGTATTGGCATCCCTGTTCTTCTGATAAATAACAAAATCATAAGTTTGCGGAAGTTCCATATTGATCGAAGCATTGAAATATAATTCCACTTCCTGGCCTGCAGGCCAGCTTTGATCAAGCACAAGGATATCTTCACTCAATACCTCACCTTCAAATTGCAGAACCAGGGGAAACTCGCGGCCCGCATCGAAAGTTTCAGGCCCATGATTGAACAATTTCACCCCGATAGGTTCATTATCTGTAAGTTCGCAGGCTTCCTGCGGTTCAAAGATTTCTGCAATTTCGATATCATAAGTAAGAACAAAAACACTATCGGTACCCAAACACCCATAGGGATCGGTAACGGTAACATGATACCAGTCTGACCATGTATTATCAGGTGTAAAATACTGATCTGTTGATCCATCCTGCCAAAGATACTCAGCAAATTCATCACCTGCATCAAGTGTAATCAGGTGAGGTTCGGTTGTGTAAATGGTATCTCCGATATAAGGTTGTGGAAGTCCGTTATTGATAATTGTAAAATCAAGTGTATCATTGATCGGATTTGCATCTACCCAGGAATGTATTACCCTGAAGTCATATTCACCAATCTCAGAAAAGTCAAAAGTATTCGTAAATAAAATTCCGGCAGTCTCATCAGGTAAAAGATCTTCTTCAAGTGTAATTACTCCTTCATCATACAACATTTCGTCATAAAAGATCATTACGGGTACCTGAAGTCCTGCACTAAGAGCATCAGGCCCGGCATTGCGCAGTTGCACTTCTATTAATTCATTATCAGAAAGCTCGCAATTGCTGAGCGGTTGACTGATGGTATAAACTTCCAGATCGCGGGTTATCACTTCCAGACTGTCAGAAACCTGACAACCGTTGTAATCGGTAACCCATGCTGTGTAAATAGCAGAATAAGGCGATGTAACCTGAAAGGTTTGATTTTCTGAGCCATCCTGCCACAGATAATATTCAAACTCTTCACCCGCATCCAGCAATACTGTATCGGGCACTGTTGTGTAAATATCGTCTCCCAGGGTAAATTCAGGATATCCGAACACGGTAACGGTTGTGCTTAGTGTATCATTATAATAACCGGGATTATAAAAGTCGTTATCGCCTGCAAGCATGGTATAGGCAGTAATAGTATGTACTTCTGTTGCCGAAAGATCAAATACCGAATCAAAAGTATAATCAACGGTTGTTCCGGGGTTCAGATCCTGCTCCAGAGCTAAAATTCCATATACCGGTTCATGGGTATTTACATCAACACCTACCGGTATTTCTGTGCCCGATTTTACTGCATTTAATCCAAAGTTCTGAACGGATACGGTAATACTTTGGGTAGTACTTAACTCACATGCATCAACAGGATCAACCACGGCAGCAATTCCCACATCATCAGGAGATTCGAAAAAGCTTACACGATCAAATCCGGCGCCTTCCCAGGTATGTGGTTCTTCACCAAAATCCTGCGATGCAAAAATCAGCCTGAACTTCACTCTCTCCTGTTGAGAAATAGCCGGTTCCATTACTACTCTGACCCGATTCCATCCATCCATACTACCATGCCATCCTTTTGGAGAACCAAAAGCTGTATTCAGCATTTGAACATCGTCATCTTCGGTATACCAGTACCATGCCAGGTCATCAGACATTGCTGACAAGTCCTGCCATGTTTCACCTTCATCAAGAGAATACTGGATACCAACACCATCCATATCTTCAGGCGTATGGGTATTAAGATAAAACTCCATTGCCGGTGTTTCATTCTCAGAAAAATTAAAACACGGGCTTTCAAGCCATGATGCTTCCAATGAATTGTATGCTCCTGCCGGGTTTGTACCCCATGCTTTGTCTTCAGGAACTTCATGATTGATCACGTCGCCATTCATAGCTGCCCACTGCCACGAGCTATTCTGCCCGTAGCCTGTCCACAGACCATCTGAAGTATTGAAATTCTGGGTATAAGGAGGACTTATTACAGGAATGGAAAATATGGAGTAATTTAAAGTATCATTTTCTTCGAACTGGTCCAATTCCCAGAAAGTTTTAACAATAATATCATCATACCTCCCGGGAACAGAAAAGTCTGCTTTAGGAGTAAAAGTATGGGTTACCGTGCCCTCTACAGGAATTTCCTGGTAAAGTGTATCCATATGCCATGTTTGACCACCGTCGAGTGAAAATCCCAGCGGTATGGGGTCTTCAACCGGCCATGCACCATAATTATTCACATCTACAATTACAGTTTCGCTATCGCTCATTCCACAACCTTCATCAGGTCCGATCCATGCAGAAACACCCACATCATGTGTAACAAACTCACCTGTTACCACAAGATTGTCGATATTCCAGCCGCTGTAATTGTTTGTAGCATCGGTGGGTCCAACTGAAAATCTGATTTTCACATCTCCTTTGCGGTTTGCTCCGTTAAGTGGATAACTCCATTGCGACCATGTAGAAGCAGTTTCAAAATTATCGTTCTGCCATATTTCTATCCATGATTGACCACCATCTGTTGAAATGTGAATATTGGTCTTATCCGTAAACTCTGTATTTAGCCAACGGTGAAAAGTTAGTGTAACATCTTTAAAATAAAAACAATCCATACTTGGCGTAATGGCTACATACTGCGCGGTATCCAGTCCGGGTTCATAATCGCCCGGGAAATCACCTAACCCGGTTAAATCAGATCCGAGCACTTTTTCACCTGTATAAGCTAATGATGCGCCAGGTCGCCCGTTTGAACCCCCTAAACCCTGAGGAATATCTCGTTCAAACTCTCCGGTCAGGATCCATCCTTTATCAGTATCGAAATCATCATAAAAAATTGTTTCATAAATCTCCCGTTCACCGGGAGGGTTCTGATCTTCGGTTAGCTCAAAACCATCGTTCACTTTTATACCACCCGCCGGGATGTATGCATCTCCATAATTACCATGTATTGCATCGTCATCAATGTCGTATGTTAGCCACAGATAAGAATAACCCGTGGGAAGATCGTAATTCAGGAAGTTAAAGTTAACCTCACCATTGGTAAATCCGTCAGCTACTGCCACAAGATTAGATGAGCTGAAGTCTTCATCTAATGTCCAGTAAAGTTTAACTTTTTCAATATCACTGTCATCAGTGTTCTGAGAATGGGCAATATATTGTTCCAAAAGCAGATTACCTGTATTGCCCGAAACCCTTACACGCGACCTGAGAATAGGATTGTTTTTACTTCCTGTAGGTATAAAATCATAAGATGCCTGTTCAGTGGTGAAACTGTTAAGCTCCTTGGGAATAAATCCTGTCTCTACTATTGTTAACTCATCAATCAAAACTCCGGAACCATGACCGTTAATCCCTTCAAATCCAAGATAAAATTTATCACTGTCATGATCATTAAGAGAAATAGAACGCTCGGTCCACAGTGGAACCTCAAATTTATAATGCCGCAATTGAATCCAGTTTCCTGTTTCTCCTTTCCTGTAGTAAACTTTCAATTCATCCTGGCCTGTATCCCATTTTCTTTGTGCATGGTAAAAATTTAAAACAGGATTGACGATAAATTCAAGATCGATGGGAGATGAAATAAGCAACGTTCTATGCCCTTGTCCCTCAAACTGAAACACCAGATTTTTATCACCTACTGCAGCTGAATCGGGTCTGCCTCCAGAATGACCTGGATAAAGGGGTCCGGCACCGGTTCGTGTTTCCCAGTTAACATTCAATCCGTCAGGAGAAAAAAGATATTGCTGGGTCCATCCCGATGGCAAACCGGTTTCAAAATCTTCATGTACAACCACTGTAAATGATTCTTCATTAAGAAGATTTATTTTTCCGGAATCCGGTTTATTCTCTGATACTACTTGAGAAAATGCTGTATGAATTGAAAAAGTTAGCAGGAATAGTAATGAAGTGCATTGTAAATGTTTGACCATAATCTTTCCCTTGATAAATGTTTATGCAATGATAGTTTTCTTCAAGGGTAAAGATATTTACAATATTTCCGGTATGGCTAAGCGTTTCCTTGCATTTTATATGCGCAAAATGACCGGAAGAAAACACCTGTGAGTAGGGTTGATGGGTTGATAAGTTGATAGGTTAAGTTTAATGGTAAGGCTAAGCGTTAGCTAAGACCCGAAAGCGATAGCGACTCGGGATTAAAGTTGTGAGATAATTTTCGCGATAAAGGATAAGGTTACCGGAAAACAATTCAGAAAGAAAGACTAAAGCAAGGCTGCATTTTGGACTTATCAACATTTTTATAAAAAACCCAGGCCCAGGTTATTACACCTGTTGGCCTGGTTTGATGATTTTTCGGAAACCTTGTGATGTACACATTTTTCCGTCTAAAAAAAAGAATTGTTATTCCAATCCTTTCATGGGCTCACCATTAGCTATGAATTTTCAGAGGCAAAGGTCTTTTATTGATTTGAACGGGAAATGTTCGCTGCATGTTGTTCTAAAACCAAAAAATCTGGCAAAGCAAATTTTAATTCATGCCAAAGTTATATTTCTACACGCCTTTTTTCATTTTGGCTTAAAAAGGCAGCTTCAATAATTTTGATCACCATAGCTGCTTCTCCCGGCTCCACTGCCAATTTTTCACTATGCCTGATGGCACGGTAGATGTTGGCATAAAATGCAGTATAATCGCCGGGAATTGTTGCGATTCTTTCATTTATGTCATTTCCGTTCAGAGTTGTATGCAGCAAACCGAAATCACTTTCAGGCTCTTCGCCCCAGCCTTTCGAGCCGGGGAAAGCACCTTTTTTAAGTTCTTCCTCCTGGGGATCAATCCCCCATTTTAAAAAAGAACCTTCGGTACCATGCAGAGCATACCGGGGGCCGGGCTCACGCACAAGATAACTGGCAGACAAACTAACCCTTACCTGAGGGTAATGAAGCCACAACT
>SLOJ01000100.1 GCA_007132585.1 Bacteroidales bacterium
ATGAAACGAGCTATGCCAAATGATTTTACTCACATGAGAATGATTATGTCATAGCGAGTTCCATGTGACCTTATTAATCAAATTTTAAAACACATGAAACGAGCCATGCCAAATGATTTTACTCACATGAGAATGATTATGTCATAGCGAGTTCCATGTGACCTTATTAATCAAATTTTAAAACACATGAAACCGATATTTTTCCTGAAAATCTTTCTTCTTTTGTTGGCAGCATCTCTGCTTATGGTGGCCTGTGAAAAAGAGGAAGAAAAAATATGGGACGATTCATTCGTAGGTTTTTCCATCGCCGATGAGGATGACCTGAATGCCCCGGCAGAAGTGCAATTTATAAACAAGACCAAAAATGCTGAGTCCTATCACTGGACTTTCCCCGAAGGACGTATCATTCGCGATGGAAACGTAACGCAGGATTCCGTTACCACAGCTATTCAGCCCGAAAGGGTGTTTTATTTCCTGCCCGGTGAATACCAGGCGCACCTGAAGGCCATTGCCGACGGGGAAGAAATGGAATACACCAAAACATTTACGGTAAAAAAGCCCAATCCGAAAATTATGCATGTACCCACCGGTATTGTATTCGACGATACGGTAACATTTTATGCTGAGTTTTTCCAGTATCCCGGACTGGAAGATGAAGTCACCTATTCCTGGGATCTGGGCAATGGCGAAACATCAACCGATGCCAATCCCATAACTACTTATAATCCGCCGGGGGTATATACTGTTTCACTTGAACTGTATGATGGAGTAGAAACTCTGTACGCCTCACGCGATATTAACGTACAGGCCGAAATTGCAAAAACCTTATTCTTCACCAATGCCTTAAATCAAAGTTTGTACAAGAAAATGCTATACACAGGGACCGAACTTCCCCATGAAGATGTTGGGGTAGATGTAGGTTTACATGCTCTTTCTGTTTCTGTGTTTGAGGAAAGGATTGTAATTACCGTGGCAGGTGAAAATATTCGTTTTGCACCGACAGAAACTCCCGCCGACGGGTATATCTTCACCACCAACCTGAATGGTGGAAACAGATGGAACATAACCGCCACCGGAAACGACCATGACTACCGCGACGATCCCTTCGTGGGTACAGTGGGGCCCGATGGTACGGTTTACTGGGTAGACCGTTTCCAGGGTGCACGCAGGCTGAACTACCAGGAACAGGATGCAGAATATCCTGAACCCTATGTTTTTCACCAGGCATCAGAAGGATCAGAACTGGCAAACCTGATCGGGGTGTCTTCTGCCTTTGGCTGGACCGATGGTGCTGTTCGGATCGTGAACGATGAACTTTGGTACAGCAAACATGGCACCGGGAAAGGATTGTACCGGTTTACCACAGAAGGCGAGTGGATAGGAAAAATTGAACCGCTGTTCGATTACAAGATCAGAACCTTTGAAGTAGATACCCAAAATGAAAAGATCTATCTGGCCATTAATCAGGCTGCCGGTGGGGCTGATCCCGGATTATATGTTTGCAACATTGATGGCACCAACCTGAATCTTGTTGACTCACTTGCGGATTTTTCAATGCAGGGAGGCGAAGCTGAGCGTACATACGTTACAGAAATTGTTGTGGATGCTGATGGTGGATATGTTTACTATCCCTTCCGCCATGAAGAAGATATAAATTTCTTGGGTGAGATTGTCGGCGACGGCAGTCTATCTGGCATCAAACGCTGGAAGATTGACGGCACTGAAGCACCCGAATTTTATGTTACCGGTGTTATTCCCTATGGTGTGGGAATTGACCATGTGAAAAGATAAAAACACGAAAGGCCGGCGGTTGGTAAAGCGATGATTAAAATTGATTATCAATCGTCTGCCTTTGTTAAAGGTTAAAATAGAAAAACTCAATTGACACGTAAAAATTAAATAATGAAAAAACTGTTACCCTTTCTTTTAATTCTTTTACTGATCTCAACCCAAAGTTTCACACAGGAACCCGATCGTGAGTTGCGTGCTGTATGGCTGACCAGTGTTTTCAATATCGACTGGCCCCATAGTACAAATGTTTCTCCTGCCAATCAGCAGAATCGTTTACGGGATATTTTGAACCGTCTGCAGGAAACCAATGTCAATGCAGTATTATTCCAGGTGCGGCCCACGGCAGATGCCCTTTACCAGTCATCATACGAGCCCTGGTCGAAATGGATTACAGGTACACGGGGACAAGAACCTGCTTATGACCCCCTTGCGCTGGTTATTGAAGAAGCCCATAAGCGGGGTATTGAAGTGCATGCCTGGCTGAATCCTTACCGGTTTGAAATAACAGCCGGTGAATATGCAGGGATGCCGGGCGATTATTCACAAACCCATCCCGAGCTGATCTTTACCCATAACAACAGGACCTATTTCGATCCGGGTATTCCCGGCACCACCCAACTCATAAAAAAAATCATTGCCGATATGATCACCAATTATAACCTTGACGGGGTAGTATTTGATGATTATTTTTACCCGTCAGGAATGACCCTAAGTGCTGATCAGGAAACCTATGACACTTATGCCAGTGCTGAATTTGTGCAGCAATGGTATCCCGATCTTACCCGCGGAAACTTCCGGCGTGCATCTGTAAACAACATGATCAGGGAAGTCAATGATACCATTAAAGCCATTGATCAGCACATGGTTTTTGGTGTAAGCCCTGCCGGAATTTATTCCACCCAGGCATCTGCTGCTGCCAACTGGGGCACAACACTGCCATCGGGTATTTCGGGCAATGATAATTACAACGTGATTTATTGTGATCCCCTGGCATGGCTGCATGATGGTTCTGTTGATTATATATCACCCCAGCTTTACTGGGTAATCGGCGGGGCGCAGGATTTTGTTACCCTTACCGAATGGTGGGGATTTCAGGCTTCACGCTATGATAAGCATCACTATCCCAGCCTGGCATCGTACAAACTTTATTCACAAAAAGATATGCCATTCCCGGGTCTCAATTCATACTCTGCTTTTCTTGAATCTCTTGTTTCTCATTTTGTGAAAGGAGAAACAGATAAATACAACTGGCCGGTAACAGAAATCGAGAACCAGATCATTGCCAATCGTAACAACCCGCATAACCTGGCACAGGGACTTATATTCTATAATACCAATACGTATATCAATACTACCAAAGACCTGGCCGGCTACCTGGCCGATGGTTTGTTTTCTGAGAAATCCATATTCCCATACATTCCATGGTTACCGCCCACACAACCGGGTGCTCCGGCCATAGCTGAAATTGGTGCCATTGGTGACGATCCTGATGCACTTGCCATGAATATTGGCAACAGCCCGGCCGAACGTTTTCTGCTTTACGGCTGGGAGCAAATGCCCACAAAGATCAATCCTGATGATGCCGACTTTATGCAGGTAGTGTTTGGGAAAGATTTCGCAAGATTTTATCCTGAACAAAATGCCTTTTTTTCTATAGCAGAATTTCTTCCCAACCGCGAATTGGGGAACTTTTCAGGAACTTATACTTTTAATTACCTCGATCCGGCAGCGATTACCGGTCCTGACGATGAGACCATTTGCGATATGTTTGCTTTTACCTGGACACAGGTGCCCGAAAGCAGCTCTTATCAGTTGCTGATCGCTACTCAGCAAAACTCCGCCAATCTTGTATATGTCAGTCCCGAAACTACACAGACTTTTTATGAATTACCCAGCGGAATCCTGGAAGGACAACAGAACTATGTATTTCGTGTAAAGGCAATATCCGATGCTGGTGTCTCCTGGTCAGCACCTAAAGGTTTTACTACCGGCTATCCGGTTTCAACCGTTTTAAATGCACCTGCAAATGGCGCTGTTAACGTGAATCTAACTACCACTATGCAGTGGAATACAGTTCCCGGTACTAACTTTTACCATGTTCAGGTGGCTACTGATCCTAGCTTCGCTGAGCAGCATCTGATTGTTAATCATGAACCTGTAAATCAGAATATATTTTCCATTGATCTTGAACACGTCAATACCCAGCATTTTGCAAGGGTGCGTACTGCCGATGATTGCGGGTATTCTGTTTGGTCAGAAGTAAATAGCTTTACCACTGGGCAGGGGACATCCGTTGAAGATGCTCGTCCACATGTATTGAGGGTTTTTCCCAACCCTGCCCGGGATAATTGTAAGGTCGACTATCCGGTGGCAGTAGGAGAAAGAATCATAAAGTGGTTTTCAACCGGCGGTCAGTTGCTGTATGAAGAGATCAGGAAGGACATCAGTACTTCCGATACATTTGATTTGACTAACCTGCCTGCAGGTTTATATACCGTTCAGATCCAGACCGGGAACCATGAAAAATTTGTTTTCCGGGTAGTGAAGGCCAACAGATCGAAATAGTTACATTGAAGTCAGGGCGCGACTTCAAGTCGCACCCGGACTCATTACCAACAATCAAAACAACACAAACCTATGATCACCTATCCAAAATCCAAAAAACAAAGAAAAGCACTCTTGTTGACGGCAAAAGCACTATTGTTGCCGGTCATGTTTTTCATGATGCAAAGTTCTCTTTTAGCACAGCCACAGCCTGCCGGAGAGCCTTCTGTGCTGATCTCCTCACCCATGCATAACTTTATGAATGCTATGTGGTCGCCCGATGGTCAAACCATCGCTTTTTCCACTGACAACTTCAACGGTATATGGCTGGCAGATGCCGATGGAAGAAATATTCGCCAGCTTACCGATGACGGGGCCGTGGGCTTTGGTTTCTCATGGTCGCCCGATGGACGTTTTATCCTGGGCAGGCCGGCAGTTTATGAAAACCGGCGACGTTATCACCAGGTGAAGATCTATGATGTTAACACAAAACAACAGGAAGTACTTGTTGAAAAAGCCCGCGATTTGTATGGTTTACCGGCATGGTCACCCGATGGCTCAAAAGTGGCTATGGTGCTCGACGGGGATATTGAATTTAAAACATCTGAAAAGCTACAGAAGATTTCTTCCGAAACACGCCGGAGAGTGATCTATGCCATCAACGGAAAGCTTTTCAATATCAACCAGGTTACCCGTTCCGACGTGGAAATTAACGCTTTTGAAGGACGAACCATTTTTAATGTTCGCATTTCGCCCGATCAGAGCAAAGTGGCTTTCCAGGTGCAGGGGAAAGGGTTGTATGTACTCGATATCGATGATTCCGGCCTTAAAAATCTGGGGCACGGTGAACATGCATCCTGGCTTCCCGGTAGCGATTATATTGTGGTTACCATGGTAGAAGATGACGGACATTATATTACTGGCGGTGAACTCTATGCCGTTGATGTGGCTACCGGCGAATACCATCATCTTACCGGGCATACACAGGCAGTTGCCCTGAAGCCCGCAGTTTCTCCATGCGGTCATTGGGTCGCTTTTGACAATCCCAATGATGGTAACATTTACATTATGGAGCTCAGGTAGCTAAAAGTATTGTCGTTTTCAAAAGATTTGTATTATGAACCAAAATATATCAACCGGTTATACAATTGTGCTGGTAGTATTTATCAGCAGTTTTTTCACAATTTTTTCCGGGAAAACTACTGCTCAGGAAGTAACCGGCCTGAGTGACTGGAAGCTCTTTATTGATCCCGGTCATGAACAGTTTGAAAATGAAGGACTTTATGGATATTTCGAATCTGAAAAAGTCTTACGTGTAGCCTGGGCATTACGCGATTTCTTTTTAGATGAAACGGACATCGATACAGTTTACCTGGCTCGTTATACAGATGCGGATCAGATATCTTTAGAGGCCCGGGTAGCATTGGCTAACACCCTGGGTGCTGATTTTTATTACTCCATTCACAGTGATGCCGGTCCTTCGCACGTAAACAGCACTTTGATGCTCTACGGAGGCTGGAAAAGTAATGGTGTACTGGTGGAAAAAACTCCTGAAGGGGGTGCCGATTATGGTGAAATACTGGACTGGGACCTTACCGGCACCATGCGCATAGGTCGGCGCGGAAATTACGCCGACCGGGTGTTTTATCAGGGTGATGTGTATCATCATGAGAACCAATGGCCATCACTGTATGTTAACCGGGTTACCACAATGGCTTCACTGCTCAGTGAGGCAGGCTTTCATACCAATCCCACGCAACAGATGCGTAATTTGAATGCCGAGTGGAAAGTGTTGGAAGCTCTTTCGGCATACCGGTCTTTCCTGGAATGGCATGATATTGACCGTCCTGCCATTGGTGTGGCCACAGGTATTATTACCGACATCGAAACCGAACTGCCATTAAATGACGTTACCGTTACCATAGGTAATCAGCAATATATTACGGATGGATATGAATCTTTGTTTTATCAATATTCAAATAATCCGGATCAGCTTCGTAACGGCTTTTATTTTTTCCAGGATCTGACTCCCGGTGAAACTGTGGAGGTTACTTTTGAGAAGGAGGGCTACCAGACCCTTGTGGCAGATTTGCCCATCGTTTCCAATCCCAATGGTCTTACAGAAGAAAATCTGAGTTTTCTTGACCCCCAGATGGTTTCCTTTGTCCCGCCCGTTGTTACTGAGGTGCAACCTGAAGAAAAACTGGATGAACTGATCCCCGGAACGCCGTTACTTATCACTTTCAGCCGTATTATGAACCAGGAATCTGTGGAAGAGGCCTTCAGTATTGAACCCGAAGCGGAGGTTACCTTTTCATGGAACAATGATTTCATTCTGAATATAAATACTTCACAGTTGGAATATTTACAAACCTATACACTTACCCTGGACGGGAGCATAGCAAAAAATCTTTTAACTGATCAGTTTCTGGATGGTGATGGCGATGGGGAGGAAGGTGGCGATTTTCAACTGGAAATTACCATGGCGGATGAAGACACCGATCCTCCGGCCATTGTTGAGCAATGGCCATCTGAAAATTCACCTGCCTATGAACTCCGGCCGGTTATCAGGTTGGTATATGACGAGGAGATCATGGAAGAAAGCATCGGTGAAAATGCCATAACCGTTACAGGTACGTATGCCGATATAGCTATACCCGGGATTGTTCATCATACGGTGGTGAATGAAAAGAGTGTTTTGCATTTCTTCCCCACCAGTAATATGGCGTCCGGACTGGCTTATACAGTTACTGTACAGGGAGGATTATCGGATATGTTTGATAATGCTACCGAAACTTACCAGTTCCAGTTTTTTGTCATTGATCAGCCCATTACCCAAACAACCGTTATTGATCATTTCAATGATGGTATTATATCGTGGTGGCACCCCAATCAAGCCGGGCAAACCGCAGGCATAATACCCGAATTTACCAGTCGTACACACAACAATGATGTGGTTAATTATTCTGTGGAAAGCACAGGTAGCATGAAACTGAATTATGGCTGGGATATGGGTTCAGGTGCTCATTACATCAGACTATACCTCCTGCCCACGGCACCACAGAATGGTATCAGGTTTAATGTTGACGATGTGCTGCAGATGTATGTCTTTGGCGATGGGTCGCACAACGAACTACGCATGGTTATCCGCGATGGGGCCAACCAACTGGAATCTCACGAATGGATCACTATTGACTGGACCGGCTGGAAACTGGTTTCCTGGGACCTGGCCAATGATCCTGCATTCGGGGTATTCGGACTGGGTGACGGGCAGTTGGATGGAGCTAATTTTTACATGGACGGTTTCCACCTGCGTAGGCCTGAGGATGCTGTTACCGTGGGTGCTCTCTATTTTGACCACCTGCATTTTGTAAAACGGGAAGAAATACAATACCCCACAACTCTTTTCGAAAACTGGGAGATGTATTATGATTTTACCACTGACATCTTTCCCTGGATCACTATTGATGTGGATGGTGATATTACCTATAACCCATCCGGATTTACCTTCCCCGGTTCAGGTGAGCCCTATGCTTTTAAGGTACTGAATCCGGCTGAGACAACACCTCCTGTTGATGAGGATCATCCTCCCGTGGATGGCAGTAAATATCTTATTGCCATGATGTCGCAGGCGCTTGACGAGAACAAATGGTTAATCTCACCCCAACTGCTTGCCACTCAAACTTCAGAACTGAGCTTTTGGGCACGTTCCATTGAAGTGGCAA
>SLOJ01000230.1 GCA_007132585.1 Bacteroidales bacterium
CATTGGTGATGACCTTGACTTTGCTTCCAACGATGCGGGAAACCCTGCTCCACTTACCGCTGACCCTGCAACTGTATTGGTAGGCTATAATGGAACTGTTGCCAATGCCGGAGATATTGTTGCCAACAATTTCACCATCAACTGGCGTTGTGGAACAAGCGAACCCGGTATGAACCCAGAAAGCATCCTTGAGCAGGCGATTGCTGCTGACCGCTATGCAACCAATGTGTTCCTGGTTCTTCAGCCCGCTAATTAATAAAAGATTGTTTATATAATTCCCGGGTGCCGGGGACACCCGGGAATTATCTTTTATTTTCTTCCCGGATCAATGTAATGTTGCAAAAAACAGCTCAATGCCAAAGCATGGTAAATTGTTTTTTCTGACTTTTTGTTTGTTCATTTTCTACCAGGTAAATGTAATTTCTCAGCCTACGGGAATTATCAGGATAGAAAGCGGGGGTTCCGTGCCTTTCCATGTCAACTCACTTAATAAGTACAATGAGGGCATGGAGCTTAATAACTGGTCCCGTTTTTCCATATTGATTGAAGATTTGGATGCAGCAGATAGCTGGAGACTTGAGGTGTTGGCAAGCGATCCGACCCTGGTAGGAGACTATGGAAATGACCTTGATCTTGGCTATATATCAATAACTGCCATTGCCAATAATCTTGCTGCAGAAACACTCAACTATTTCCCCATCAATCAGCTGAGTAACGGCCCACAAACTCTGGCAACAGGTTTAGGTTCAGGGGTATTTGAAATACTAATAACCTACAACATTGGAACCGACCCAGGCAATATTTTACTAGGTGAAAATCCTGACTATTATTTTGTTCAGATATATTTTGATATAAAATCTGATTAAACAGGGTGCAAAAATACATGAAGTTTTTTTCAACATATGCGATTTTTCTGTTGGTTTTGATTTCATGTCTTTTTGAATCCAATGCCCAGGATTTTAATGGTTTCAATCAATCAGCACCCTTCATAACCGCACATTTTAAGCAGGAAAATCTGATCATTGAGCCTGAATCAACATTTTTTAATGTTCTTATTGTTGAAAACCAGGGCGAACGTATTGAGGAAGTTACAGTTGAAATCAATGTTCCAACCGGATGGTCTCTTATGGCTATGGAGAGCCGTAACTTTCTTATTGAGCCTGGTGACTCGGTTATCGTACCTATGCGGGCGGCCCCATCCAAAATGGTGGAGGGAGAGATTGGTTACTCGGTAATTGCAGCCATAAACCGACGTTCAGGAGAAACTCTTACCAATGCCTATTGCTTTATAAAAATTCCAAGAAATTCTGACTTACGTTTTCGTCCACTTACCCGGGTAGGCTATTTTGATCAACAAACGGGCAAAAGCGAGCTTATCTTTCGTTTGAACAACAGAGGAAATGTTAATGAGATGGTGTACCTGAGTTTTCGGTCAACAGGCAATATTGCCATTGAAAACGAAAGGGAAAACCTTTTCAACATGGATTTGGTGGTACCTGCAAGAAGCGATACCATTATCACCATACCTGTAAATATGGTAGAAAATCATAATCTGTTAAATGGTAGCATATACCGAATTGACCTGAATGGCTTTACCGAAGAAAAATCATTCACTTCATCTTTCTGGTTTAGTTTACTGGATAATCATTTTAAGTTTCCAATACCTGAATCGGAAAAAATTCTTATTGCTGAAATAGCAGCACAGAATCTTTTAAGTGAGCAACCTACCATCCTGGCAGGGGGTATAAGGGGAAATATTCTTCTTCCCCAAAGAAGAGACATTAACTATATATTTTACAGATACGGGTCAGGCCCATTGAGTGAAATCTTCAAATACAGCCGGACCCGACTGGCATTTAACACCCCCCGTATGAACGTTGCAATAGGAGATGTAACCGGATTACAACTAAAATATGGCGGAGGTAAAGGCGGCGAGTTCAGTTACAGGATAACAGATCAATTTCGCTTTACTGCAATGGCCAGTGAAAATCCATTTCGCCCCATCAGAAATGTTGGGGTAATTTTTGAAGAAAGATATTCGGGCATCAATATGGATACCCGTTTTGCATATAGTGAAAACAGAATATTTGATAACCAGGCCATCCTGGGAGGAGCAAAAGCCTTATTCAGAATTGCTGATCAGCATATACTAAGAACCGATATCGGCTTAAGTAATGTTACTTATAACCTTAACAATACCAATCTGATTGGTTATGGAATTAACCTTGAGTATAGCGGACGTTTCAATAATACCAATGTAAGAATCAGGGAACAATTCGGATCAAGCAATTATTACGGGCAATTTTCCGGAAGGCATAATCTTACAGCCCGTGTGTTTCATCCTTTTGAAAACGAATTCGAAATTGACTTTAACATAAATGATCAAAAATATAAACCTTTGCTGGAGACATCAGAAGGAATTCAATCCGATAGATTTGTTGACAACCGCATGGTAAATCTTATTGGTCGCAAGTATCTCGACCGCGGCTTTTTAGTTTATGCAGGCCCGGTATACGAAAGAAAAGCAACGAATATATTTTTATTCTATAATGGCATAAATCCTTTTGTTACAAATTCGGCCAAACTTAATGCAGGTACCCGAATAAGCGATGGTAACGGATTAACATTCAGTCCAAGTGTAACATTTGGCTATACATTTGTAACCGACTTCTCATTGCCTGATCCTGAACAATACAATTTTGAACAAAGAAGGGGACCTGATAATATGTTCAGCAGCCACCTGAGCCTTAATCTCAGGAGAAATTACTGGGGTATGTATTTAAATTATTTCTATGGCCCTTATTCCGTTAATCAGGAATTATCGCAATTTTATTACAATATAGAATCACATTCCATTCGCATCATGCCTTACCTGGAAAGATATCTTTTTAAGGACCAGGTTAAACTCAGTTCTAAATTCAGCTTTCTTCACGATTTTGCTTTTAAAACAAGCCGGTTAAATCTAAACAATCAGCTTGATATATTTTTAAGAAACGACTATACCATAAGTCTTTTAAATACTTTCAGCTACCAGGTAACAACTGACCTTCTTACGGAAGAAAACTATCAATACAGCAATAACTATTTCGAAGTCAGAGTAAGAAAGGAATTTAACTGGAACCAGCCAAGGGTGAAATACTATGACCTGACAGTAGAACTGTTTAAAGATCTTAACGGTAACCTTATAAGGGACTTCAATGAGCCTGGAGTAAAAGATATTCTGATAACCATTACCAGTATTGACCCGGCCAAATACAGCCAGTACGGAGTGGACTATGAAGTAGCCGGCAGAATGGTATCGGTAAAACTTCAAACAGGTATGGATGGCACAATAACCTATGAAAACCTGCCCAGGGGTGTTTATCTGATCGAACTTGAAAATATCGGAAAAGATCAGGATAAGTATTTTCCTGACAAGAACGAGTTTATCGTGAATCTTACCGGTGATCATACGCTTAGTGTGCCCTATCTTGAACGCAATAAAATTTTTGGTAAGGTGATCATGAACCGCAGCAGGCTTTCCAACCTTGGAAGGATTGATTTAAGTAACGTAAAAATCACCGCCATTGACAGCAAAGGGCGTGAAACATCAACTCTTACCGACGGTAGCGGTGAGTTTGAGATGTATGTGCCAAGTGTTGACAGCTATGTGGTTACGATAAATAATATTTTCAGAGATCATTTTAATCTCAGACAAAATAATTTCAGAGCCAACCTGAATGGGTTTAAGCAATTCGAAGTCAATTTTGTTTTTGATGAAATACGTCGCCAGATTGAATTTACCCCCACTGTATCAGAACTGGAAACAGAGATCAGGCATGTTGGCCGTGCCAACCTGAGCGGTACTGTAAGGGATGCTTCAACTCTGCAGCCCATCAGGGCACAAGTTGAAGTTTACAATAATAACACTGGAAACACCGTTGCTCAAACTGTTACCAACAGGCAAACCGGAATGTACAATGCAACTTTTGTAACAGGCGAAGAATACATGCTTCTTGTTTCTGCCAGTGGCTACTGGATGCATTCAGAAAGACTTATTCTTGAGCAATATCTGACCATACAGGAAGCCGAAAGGGATATTCTTCTGGAAGCCATTACTATTGGTGCACGTTTCCCGATTAATAACCTGAGATTCAGTCCTGGCAGCGATGAAATTCCAACAGAAGCCTTACCTGAGCTTGACAGACTTATCACCCAACTCAAACAGAACCCCAATGTAAGAATACGCATTGAAGGCCATTCCGATGCTATAGAAACCCTGGATAACCCCGAACTATCGGCAAGAAGAGCTGAAGCTGTGATGCGTTATATGGTACAGAATGGTTTTAGTAATATTGAGTTTACCGGCCTCAGGGATTCAAGACCTGTTGCTCCTAATGATACGGAAGAGAACAGGAGAAGAAACAGAAGGGTTGAAATAATGGTAGTAGACAGGTAATAAAGATCGCAATCATGAAATCCATTAAAAATTCAGCAGTTAAAATTTTAATTCTTTTTACAGCTCTGATTTTATTATCCTGTAAAGATGACCCTGAGTTTGCATTTGAAATTGATGATCTTACGAATACTCAATGGGGTATACCCCAGATGATAAGACCCCCGCAGGATATGACGGTACCAGATCTTGATGCTCCCACCATTTTTTACCCCGAGGGTTACGTTACCATCGGTCCTGCAAGAACAGATTTCTGGACCCTTAGAAGCTCAAGAAGTATTTTATTGGAGCAATCCGGTGAAATCTGGTTTTTTATTGATCTTACTCCCATTAAAATGCATGTTGAAAAAACCAAACAAAATGATGGTTCTCTTTTGGGTGAATACGTATATTACCCTATGGAGTAAAAAGATACAATGCTATTCTCTCCGGAAAAGTCTGTGTTCTGAATTTCTTACCTGCAAATCCTGATCATGAAACATATGATTGCCCCTGAACCTAAATTTTATCAGTGGTTTTAACTATATTTGCTCAAACAGAAGGCACATATTTTTATAATAAAAGGATGGCTAAAGCACGGAAATTCGGAACTTTTGGAGGTGTATTCACACCTTCTGTATTAACGATCCTTGGTGTTATTATGTATCTCAGGCTCGGCTGGGTAGTAGGTCAGGCAGGATTAGTATATGCTATTGGCATTATATTAATTGCCCATATTATTTCTATAACAACGGGGTTGAGTCTTTCTTCCATTGCTACGGATAAAAAAATCAGGGCCGGTGGAATTTATTATATGCTTTCACGAAGCCTTGGTCTTTCAATCGGAGGTGCCATTGGTGTAACTATTTTTATTGCAATGGCCCTGAGTATTGCATTGTATATTGTAGGTTTTTCTGAAAGTTTTCTTTCGGTAGATGTCATACGTGAACTCTCCGGTCTGGAACAAAACCCTGCATCTTACAGGATACTCGGCATTTCAGTTCTTATCATACTGGTAGCAATAGCATTTATAAGTACTTCTTTGGCCATTAAGTTGCAATATTTTGTGCTAACGGCCATAGCATTATCATTGATTTCCATAATAGCAGGCTTGTTCATAAATACCGGTTTTCATCCGGCAAATATTTCTGTAAGCCCTTCAGCAACTGCCCCTTCAATGGATGTTCTGTTTGCTGTATTTTTTCCTGCTGTAACAGGTTTTACGGTGGGGGTTTCCATGTCGGGTGACTTAAAGAACCCTCGCTCATCTATCCCCAGAGGCACCATGCTTTCTATTTTTACGGGATTGATAGTTTATCTTGCCCTGGCAGCCGGCTTTGCAATATTCGTTGATCGTGAACTATTGCTGACTGATGCTGCATTTTTGCAGAAAATTGCCATGGTATCTGTCCTGGTTCTGGCAGGTATATGGGGTGCTACCCTATCTTCAGCACTGGGAGGTATCTTAGGTGGGCCGCGTATCATTCAGGCCGTGGCAAAAGACAGACTGGCGCCTTCCTATCTGAGTAAAGGCTTTGGAATTAATAATGAACCCAGGGTTGCCATAATACTGACTTTTATCATTGCAGCAGGAGGTATCCTCATTGGCGACCTGAATACCATAGCGCGGGTTGTATCAATGTTTTTTATTGCTGCCTATGGTTTTATTAACCTTGCTTTTGCACTTGAAAAATGGGCCAGTACTGATTTCAGGCCTTATTTCAAAGTACCGGGTTGGGTAGGCTGGATAGGATTTGCAGCCAGCATTATTGTTATGATACAAATTGATGTGGTTGCTATGTTTATTGCATTTATTCTTATCTGGGCAACATGGTTCCTGATGAAAAAAAGAGAACAAAGATCTGACCCGGATGATGTGTGGCAAAGCGTATGGTCAAATATTGTAAGACATTCGCTTTTTAAAATGAATGCAAAAGGAATTGAAGAACGCAACTGGAAGCCCAATATTATGCTTTTCAGTGGCAACCCAAATACAAGGGAAAAACTCATTGAACTGGGCAAAGCACTTATTGCTAATCATGGTTTACTTACCATTGTAAACCTGAAAAAAGTTACTCCGGGCCAGAAAATTGAATCACGTTTCAGGCAAAATGTAATTACACCCGAGAACTCTGCCGAAAAAGGAATTTTTACAAGGGTATATCCTTGCACCGATATTTATGAGGGAATAGAGAATCTTGCACAAACTTATGGTTTTGCAGGCGTTGAACCCAATACGGTTCTAATGGGCTGGACACGAAGTAACACCGAAAAAGAAAAATTTGCTAAACTCATAAAACATATCATAAACATGGATCATAATATTCTTTTGATGGATTATGATATGGAAAAGGGATTTGGCAAAAGGAAAACAATTGATATCTGGTGGAGAGGTTCAGGCAATAATGGCAACCTTGCCATCAATCTGGTGAAGTTTCTCTGGCTTTCCAATGAATGGAAAGATAGCAAAACCAGGCTGATGATTGAAAACCCTGTAAACGACGAACGCGATAATATTTTCAACTTTGCCAGGGAGGTACTGGACAACCTGAGGGTAAATGCTGAAATCAATATTATTAATAACGAGATAGAAAAAAAGCCTTTCTTTGACATTATACGGGTAGAATCATCGGAGAGTGATATTATTTTCCTGGGTGTGCCTGAAATTGAGGATGGTAAAGAAATAGAATTTGTTGAGCAAACACATGCTCTATGCAACGATCTGGGAACTGTTGTTCTCATCAAAGCATCAACGCAGTTTAAACGTTTAAATATTGGATTAACTACAAAGCCTGCGGGCAAACTTTCCAGAGATATGATAGCATCAACGCAGAAGGAATTAGAAGCAAGCATAAAATGGCCTGATAAAAAGGAAGCAGAAGTGTTTACTAAAAAACTGCACGAAGATATCCGAACCATGAATTTTGAATTAAAAAGCAAGGTTTTTGGAAAAATATTCGGACAATACATTGATATACTAAACAATGCCTTTAACAGGGTTAGTACTACATTCAATATTATAGAAAAAAAGATATTGGATCAGCAAACCCCTGATGGCGATAATTATCAGCTATCGGTTTTGTATAAGCTTATCAACAATTCTTTTATCCGCTATGAGCAGATTTTATCAGATTTGGGCGATAAAATGCTCGATGAACAAGAAAAAAATCTTGAAGTTTCGTTAAATGGTCTCACAGGAAAACTAGAAAATTTGCTGTCAGAAATTCCTGAAACACTAACACTAAACCTGAACAAAGAAAAAATTGCACCAAATAAAAATGATACCCTTTCTCTGAAGTTATACAAATGGAGAAAACGAAATATCGAAAAAGAAAAAGCAAAACAAAAGATTTATATCCGTAAGCTTATCAGGAAATTCTACCCAAACACCTGGTATTTGATAAATCGTAAAGTATGGCAAAAATTCAGCAGTATAAGCCTTCAATATCTCATCGAACAGCAAAATACTTTTAATCAGTTTCGTGATAGCCTGCAGATTATTGAAACTGCGTTGGAAAACAATACCTTTTCCCAGGAGATCCTTTTAGAAGAAAAAGAAAAAGTTGAGAA
>SLOJ01000003.1 GCA_007132585.1 Bacteroidales bacterium
ATCTATCAATTCAAGTTCATCCGGATCAGTTTCGGAAAAGTGATCCCGGATAGTATTCTTTGAAACTTTCTTAAAATCGTAACCAAATTGCCCTTTTTTGCTTTGACTTACCGCAAAAGACTCAATAAGATAACCCAATACCGGATGATCAGTAAGGGAGAAAGTAAGTGTTTTTTTACCAAAGTTATCACTCATTTTTCTGAAACAGAGAGTCGTTTAAATCATTATTGTTTCCAAACCAACAAAAGTACGTGATTTAAAAATTCCATGCTTCAGAAATAAACTAAAAAACCCGGTCAATGATATATGGCCGGGCTAATAAGGTATTATTAAAAAGTGATTACTGTTTTATCCAGCTCACGATTTCTTCTGATAGCGGGTTATGCCTTGGTGGAAAGTATTTCACAAGATTTCCTTCCTCATCGATGAGATATTTCTGGAAATTCCATGCAACATCCGAGTCCATCACTCCATTTTCATTTTTTTGTGTAAGCCATTGATAAAGCGGATGCATGTCATCTCCTTTCACTGATATTTTAGACATCATAGGAAAAGTTACACCATAGTTTTCTTCACAAAAAGTAATAATCTCTTCTTCGGTGCCCGGCTCCTGGTTCATGAAATTATTGGCAGGAAAACCAATAACAATAAAATTATCAGAAGAATATGTACGGTAAAGCTCTTCCAATCCTTCATACTGGGGGGTTAAACCACATTTTGAAGCAGTATTTACAACCATTACTTTTTTGCCTTTCAATTGGGCAAGGTCAAAAGGATCACCATAAATATCAACAACTTTAAAGTCGTGAAAAGTCTTGCTTTTTCCGGCATTAAGAGGATTGACAAAAAATAATGTTATAATAATGGCTAAAAAAGCCGGAAGATACCTGAATTGTATTGTCTGCATAACACATAGTTTTTAGTTAATAATTTATTAATCCGATAATGTTTTTTATTATTTGATAATTACTTTAACACCATGTTGTCTCAATTGTTCGCGATGATTAGCATTATTGAGATTAATTGCTTAAACCTTACCTTTGCATAATTCGCGGATTTTTTCGCTGATTGAGAAAATCTTTTGGTAATACTAATCTAATTAAACTATTTTGAAGTTAAATCAGGAAATTTACATCACAGCCCTTGATGCTGCAATTGCAGCAGGTGATGCTATCATGAAAATATATTCCCGGAAATTTGAGGTAGAGTTAAAAACCGATGGTTCTCCCCTAACCCTTGCCGATCGTCAGGCCAACGATATTATTATTGATAAGCTTGCCGGTACCGGTATACCTGTAATAAGTGAAGAAAAGCCTATACCCCCTTTTGAAGAAAGAAAAAAATTTGCATATTTCTGGTTAATTGATCCTCTTGATGGAACCAAGGAATTCATTAAACGTAATGGTGAGTTTACGGTTAACATATCTCTTATCCGCAATAATTATCCTGCATTTGGTGTATTAACGGCACCGGCTCTTAACTACGGATATATCGGATCAGTTGAATTTGGTGCATTTAAAATGACCGATCTTACCACAGTAAATAAGAGCATAGAAAATTGCAATTCAGATTTTCAATCACTGGTTAAAGATTTTGAAGAATTGCATCCTGTGGTTCCTGATAAGCATCAAATAATTGTGTCCAGTCGTTCGCATTGCAACCATGGAAACACTGAAATTATCAAAAAACTATTTAAGGATCCGGAAAAACTGAAAACCATTAAAGCTGGCAGTGCGTTGAAGTTTGGGTATCTGGCTGAAGGAAAAGCACATTTTTATTTGCGCAACGATTCTATAAATGAGTGGGACACTGCCGCAGGTCATGCATTACTTAATGCAGCAGGTGGACATTTGCTCACCTGGCCTGCGGGCGAGTTTATGCTATACAATAAGAAAGAAATGCGTAATCCTGCTTTTGTAGCATGCGGCAATAAAGAATTATTAGAATTTTTTAAGGCTAAATTTACGCTTTAAGTAAGGATAGGAAAACACTGAAATTAAAATTATTAGAGTTCCTAAATAAAAACCACCTGACATTTTTTCCGATTCACCAAAAATAAGAAAAGCAAGAAATATTCCGTATACAGGCTCAAGGTTAATTGCCAGAACAACAGTGTAAGCACTCAGTTCCTTCATGATCTCAACGATAGCAGCAAAAGCGTATGATGTACAAAGGAAGCTTAAAACCAATATCCAGATAAGATCCATTCTTGTCATTTCATGTATTCCCAGATAGGTTACTCCTGTTGCAAGTATAAAAATGCTTATACCCAAAAAACCTCCTGTCATTTCATAAAAACTGATGAGTGCTGGATTCCATCGTCGGCTGATATTCCGGTTGAGAACAACAAACAATCCGTTTAAAAAAGCAGACAGAAGTGAAAAAAGAATTCCTTCAACATACTGTGTTTCATACTGAAATATCAGGTAAATACCCAGAATAATTACAAGTCCGATCATCACTTCAAGCCAAAGTACTTTTCGCTTTTGAAGAAAGGGTTCAAGAAAACTGGTAAACAGAGTAGTTGATGCAAAAACGCCTAAGGTTACAGATACATTTGAAACCTTAATTGCATGAAAAAATGTGATCCAATGTAAAGCTACAACCAAACCTATACCGAAAAGATGCAGTTGTTGTTTTAAGTTTATAATTACTCTTTGTCTTTTTATTTTTAAGTAGATAAGTAAACCAAGGGCCGCAAAAAACATCCTCATCCACACGAGTGGAATTGCATCAATTGTAATTAAAGATCCTAAAATAGCAGTAAAACCAAGCAGGATAACTATAAAATGCAGATGGGCGTAATGCCCGAGATGTTTAATATCGGTCATATCTATTAGCTGAAAAAGCCATCTACAGCATCAATGGCATTTTGTATCCTTTTTTCACTATTCCCTGAAATCACCTTATACGGGAATCCATATTCCTCGAGTTCATTCCTGTACCAGTTAAAAAAGAACTCCCTTTTATCCGGATGCTCTCTTTGTTTATCATATTCCCACGATAGGTCAATGTCACATAAAAGAAATAAATCATAACGATTGTTTTTGATCTTTTCCAATATCCATGGATGACATTCTTTATACCTGTGCATACTCCAAATTTTGGTTACAATCAGCTCAGTATCGCAAATCAGGTATTCATTAGCATGTAAAGATGCCTCTTTTTCCTGCAGTATTTGATTTTGTGCAATGATCAGAATATCATCCTGAGTATAATCCCTGGCAAGCTCATCAATATACTTGCGGGCAAATTCAGGTACATAAACCGTGTAATAGTATGCTGCAAGTTTTTTAGATAATTCGGATTTACCCGTTGATTCAGGTCCTGTAATCGCAATTTTTTTTACCACTTTCGTTTTATCAGGTTAATCTTTAAGAAAAGCATTGATCACCTTCATTACAAAAACACTCTTTCCGTGCTTCTGAAAAGAATGTTCTATCTCATCTGTAAGTACACTCATTATTTTTCGGTATTCCCCAAAAATCTGGGTGCTCATTCCGTTTACCTCTACCGTAAGCTCATCGTAACTTTTGATACTTTCAATAAAACTTTTGATATCAGGAATATATTCTCTTCCCAAAGGATACATACTTATTTCTACGGAAGCTTTCATGATAAGACTAATTTTTTATTCGTAAATAACACCAGGTAAAATGCAGATATTTTAACAAATATCCGTTGCAAAGATAGAATATAGATTTTTGAATGAATCATGAAACTTTGAAAAAATAAGATATTCCCGAAAATAAAATCAGGAATGCAGGCAAAAAATACAGATACATTATTTTGTTATATTTGCCTCTTAAGTAAAAACCAAGCCAATGAATCCGATGCAGGCCAAATTTACTAGTGTGGGAATACTGGGATTAAGAAAATTAAATCAGATCACAACCAGCCTGTATGGTTTTGATTTACGAGTATTCGCTGCCACAACTCTCATGAGAAGGATTTCATCTTTTATGGCTGAGCAAAACCTTAAAGATGTAGATAACCTTGCAGCAAAACTGGAAAATGATAAAAGTTTTTTTCCGGTATTTCAAAAACAACTGATAGTGCCATGCACCGAACTTTTTCGTGATCCGTCTTTTTGGAGAAGCTTTCGCGACGATGTTATTCCTTTGCTGGAAAATCAGCCGGGCAAAATAAAAATATGGGTTCCGGGATGCTCATCAGGTGAAGAAGCCCTTAGCACAGCCATAATGCTTCATGAAAAAAAACTCCTTGAGAAGGCTGAAATAACTGTAACCGGGATTAATCAACTTAGTCTATCAGAGTCCAAAAACACTGTTTATTGCAAAAAGAGCTTAAACATTTCACAGAGTAATTTTCGAAGGTATTGCAATGATGATAATGCGGATATTTTTCGGTTTCTGGTGGAAAAAAATGATGGGTTTGTCTTCGGAGATGATCTGTATAAAAATATAGTTTATAAGGTTTTTGACGGTTTAAAAATGCCCCAAAACAGCGGGTTTCACGTAGTTCTGTGCAGAAATTATTTTATATATTGCACCCCTGAATACCAGGATTCTTTATTGGAGATATTTACCAGAAGCCTGTTAAGCAAAGGATTTCTGATGATAGGAAATAAAGAAGATATTTCATTTTGCAGTGAATTCAATAAATACATTGTTTTTAACGCAAAAGAAAAAATTTACAGAAAAAAGATTGAGTACAGGTATTAGCAATAATAAAAAACAATGGGGTACAGATTAATCATCATAGGTGGATCGGCGGGAAGTTTCCAGGTTGTTAACCGGATAATATCGCAGATGCCATCCGATTTTAAAATACCTGTTGTTTTGGTGTTGCATAGGTTAAGACATGTAAGACACGGTTTTGAAGAAGCCCTTTCTCAAAAGTCAAAACTTCCGATCATAGAACCCGAAGACAAATCCTCGCTAAAACCCGGAAGAATATACCTTGCCCCGGCCAATTATCATTTATATATAGAAGTAAACGGACGGTTTGCACTTTCTACTGAAAAGCCGGTAAATCATTCGCGCCCTGCAATTGATCTTGCTTTCTCATCCGCCGCTGTTTGTTTTCGTGAAAAAATAGCAGGTATTATTCTCTCGGGTGCCAATAAAGATGGTGCCGAAGGATTAAAGGCTATAAAAGACTATGGAGGTATGACCATTGTACAGGATCCTGCAGAAGCACAAATACCGACTATGCCTTATGCTGCCCTGCAAAAAGTGAAAAATGTAGACCACATTATGAATACCAATGAAATAATCGATTTCCTTCGATCAATCAATTGATAGAATTTATTAAAATCTGATTATGTAAAAAGTAAAAAAACGAAACACCAAACAATAACTCAAACACAGTGAAACATTTAAAACTATTCATTTATGGGGGCATAAACCTTTTTTTGCTGATTATGGCCATGGTTGTTTTCAAACAGGTTGAAGTTTTTACCGTAAACCAATCAGCTACCGGAAACCTTTCAGATACTGTTTACAGCAATCTTATATTGAGTATAAGCTTGCTGGTTTTCCTGCCTTTTGCAGTCATTTCTTTTTTAATGGTTTATGAGTTTATTTCCTTACGTTATCAAAAACGCAATTCTGCCAACCCCGAGCAAGGAAAAAGCCTTGAAAGCTTATTAAAAGATAGTGTACATGCAGAAAATATCAAATCTGAAAAAGAAAAAGATTTGGATAAATCTGCTGATGAGAAAAAAAACAGACTTTCACATTTTCTCACTAACGAGGTCGGAAATAAATCTTTAAAGGGCGATAATTTTATAGCAGAAAGGATTTTAAGCGTTATAGCAAAGGTTTTTGAAATAAGCCAGGGAGAATTATTCCTTACCAAAGGAAAGTCTGACAAGCAATCTGTTTACAAATTAGCTGCAACATATGCTATGCACATTCCTGAAAAGGAAACCATTGAGTTTAACAATGGTGAAGGCCTTGTGGGACAAGTGGCAAAAAACGGCAAGCCCCTTTACCTAGATAAATTACCTGATGGATTTCTGAACGCAAAATCAGGACTGGGCAATTCCAATCCTAACTATCTGCTATTCATTCCCTGGAAAGATCAAAACGATAGAACTTTTGCAGTTGCAGAGCTGGCTTCCTTTAAAAATTTTGACAATCAGGATATTAAAATACTTGAAGGACTTTCCGAGCAAATTCATGCACTGTTAAATCCATAGTTTACATCGTGCAAAATTGCGTAAAACACAGGGTTTTTCATGTATTTTAAAATGTATTTTTGCCCAAATCACTTAAAAAATTAAAAGCTGAACTATTGTCAAAATTTTACCCGGAAATGTTCCATCAGTTTGTAATACCCGATTTGCTGAGTAAAAGACAATTTGTCGCTTTGTCTGTTTTAGCAGGATTACTTATTCTAATAGCGGCCTGGATTATTGAATCAGGAAGAATGGGTATGATTTTCAACCCTGCTGATGTTGGAGTTATATACCTGCGTAACCCGGTTATGATATTTTTATTTCTGTTCCCCCTTATACTTGGCTTTGCTGCACACCATATTTACCTGTATATTGAAAACCAACAGATGCAAATCAAAGAATTACAAAAAGCAGTAAACAGCTATATTACCGATACACAAAAGATTGCCGGCTTTACAGAACAAATAGGTAATGGACTATATGACGTTGACCTTGAAATAAACGATCCGGCAAATACATTGAGTAGCCCAATTAACAATCTGCGAGACAAACTTAGGCAAAACCAGGAAAAAGAATCATTAAGAAACTGGGAATTACAGGGCAAAGAAAAAATAAGCCAGGTACTTCGACTACACCGCGATTTAAATGTTCTTTCTGAAGAGGTTCTTAAATCTTTGGTTGATTATGTGGGAATAATACAGGGAGTTATTTACATATATGATGAAGAATCAGCAAAGCTTAAGATCACTTCATCATATGCTTACGGGAAAAAAAAGTTTCTTCAGGATGAGATAAATGTAGGGGAAGGTTTGGCAGGGCAGGCAGCAATTGAAAAGGACATAATTTACAGGACTGAAATACCTGAAGATTACATAAGCATAAGCTCAGGTATACTTGGTGATAAAAAACCCGATAGCCTTTTAATTGTGCCTCTTTTTATGGAGGATAAGCTGCAGGGTGTATTTGAATTTGCAAATATTGGCACATTCAAAACCCATGAAATAGAATTTCTTAAAACAGTTGCTGATACTGTAGCCCGCACAGTATTTAATTTAAAGATTACTGATAAAACAGAATATTTATTGCACGAATCTCGCGCAATGACCCAGGAATTACAACAGAATGAAGAGCAACTCAGGCAGAATACTGAAGAAATGAGAGTTACCCAGGAAGAGCTCGAAAAAACCAATGCCCACCTTGAGGAAAAGATACAGGAAGTTAATCAAAGTCAGAAAAGACTTTATACTTTGCTGGAAAATGCATCAGAACTCATCAGTATTTACGATGAAAATAAACGGATTAAGTATGTTAGTCCTTCGGTAAGAAATATCATTGGATTTACTGAAGATGAAATAATTGCCGGAAAAGACAATGAGCAGATCTCTGCCAATACCAGGGAATTAATTGATAATATGTTTGAAGAGTTGATTAGATTTCCTGGTAAAACTCAAAAGATACATTATGCTTTTATTCGCCGTGATGGATCAGAGATTTATCTTGAAACTACAGGACGAAATCTCTTATGCAATAATGCCATTAACGGAATAATACTTAACACCAGCGACATTACCGAACATAAAAGGGCAGAAAAAGAACAACGTATGAGAGGGCAAATGCAAACCCTTTCAGACAATTCACCAGATATCATTTTAAGAATAGATATCAACAGAGATGTATTTTATGCAAATCCTGCATTGAAATACTATACCGGTATAGATGCATCAGATGTCCTTCACAAGCATATTAAGCAAATCGGCTTACCCGTTGAACTTACCAAAAACATTGAAAAAATCGCTGAGAATGTCATAAAATCAAAGAAAAAGGTAAGCAAAGAGATTTCCTTTGAGTCATCAACTGAAAGGCGCGTAATGAGCTTGAATGCCATTCCGGAGTTTAATGATGAATCGCGCCTTGAAACCATTTTGTTTATTTTGCATGACATAACCGGTTTAAGCATGATACAGGAAGAAATAAAGCAAAAAAACACCAAGATAACTGATAGCATCAACTATGCTTTCAGGCTTCAAAATGCTATTATGCCGAGCCAGCGCCTGATGAAAAAATGTTTTCCGGATTCTTTTATGCTTTACTTACCCCGTGATATTGTAAGTGGTGATTTCCCGTGGATCTACAGAAAGGGCGATATTACATACATTGCTGCAGTTGATTGTACCGGACATGGTGTGCCGGGAGCTATGCTTTCCCTAATCGGTTATTTTATTTTAAATCAAATAGTTAGTCAACCCGGTGAGTTAAGCCCGAAGGAGATCCTAACTCTTTTGCATCAAGGTGTAAAAGATACTCTTCGCCAGAATATGGAAGGGGCCAATGCCAAAGACGGCATGGATGTGGCACTCTGCAAGATCAATAGAAAAACAATGGAATTGGAATTTGCAGGTGCACATAGACCACTTTATCACGTTCACAACGGTATATTGAATGAATACAAAGGCACACGGGCAGCCATTGGTGGAGTTGCCATGCCGGGGAAACCCGAACCTCAGTTTAAAAACCATAATATATTGCTTAAGCAAGGCGATTGTATTTATATTTTTTCCGATGGCTTACCCGATCAGTTTGGTGGGCCTGATGGCAACAAATTTTTTCCCAAAAGAATAAAACATAAAATCACAGAGAATCATGGAATCGGTATGCCGGAAATGTATGAATTATTTAGTAATGATTTCAGAAATTGGCTGGGTAAAGGAAATCAGATTGATGACATTTTGCTTATAGGAATACGGCTCTGATCAGCTTTTATAAAAGGATAAAAACGTTAAACCTCTATTAAATAATAATGAAAAAAATTGATTTCAAAGAACTTGTCTACCAGTTTCATCAAGATATGCTTGCCAATAAATTTACCTTGGTTTATGAAGGTGAAATTACACACCAGATAACCAAGGCATTTACAACATTGGCTGAGAATAAGATGGACAGCTACAGCGAAGATGCTTCTGTTAAAAAGAAGGTATTTCATGTAATGGTTGAATGTCTTCAGAACCTGAGTAAACATGCCGAAGATTTAAAAATTCTAAGAAATAACGGCTATTCAGGAAGTGGTATTTTCATTATCGGAAAGGTGGGTGAAGAAGATGAAAATTATCATGTTCTTACAGGCAATGTGGTTAAAAAAACCAAAGTTCCCGAACTGGAAGCATTTCTTGATAAAATCAACAGTCTGGATAAAGACGGATTAAAAGAATTGTACAAAAAACAAATGCGTGAAGGAACCCTATCTGAAAAAGGAGGCGCAGGACTTGGTCTTATTGATATTGCGCGAAAAACAGGTGAAAAACTTGAATACAATTTTATCGATATAGATGATAAAAATGCCTTTTATACATTAAGAACGAAAATATTAAAAAAATAAAACCGAAAGCTCAGCAAAATGGAAGTTGTAAAAATTGCAGGAACAGATGATACTCCTGAAGTAAAAATTGATCCAAAAAAGGGAATATTTGAATTTTCGGGCAGATCGTTGCCCGAAGATGTACTTAGCTTTTATGCCCCGGTATTACAGCTAATTGAAGATTATATTCAAAAACCGGCAAAAAATTCGGAGGTATTGTTCAGGCTTGATTATTTCAATACTGCATCTTCAAAAGTTATTCTCGACATATTGATCTACTTTGAGCACATTTCTAAGGAAGGACATAATGTTGAAATAAAATGGTTTTATCACCAGGATGATGAAGACATGGCAGAAGCCGGCGAAGAATATTCTGAGATCGTTGATTTACCATTTGAAATGCAAGTTTATCGTCATTAAAAAAAATATTACGTTTTATAAAACCTAAATATCAAAAAATTAAGAATAAATGAGTGAAGAGATTCTCAAAGCCCTTATGCAACTCTTTGCTATTATAGCAAAGCAGGATGTTGGTTTGTCGAAAGGCGAAAGGGCATTCGTTGAGAATTTTCTCAGGCAACAACTCAATGAAAGCGCTGTTGAAGAGTATCTTACTCTTTTTGACAGTTATATTGATACCGAAGTATCTAATAACAATGAACCTGATGAAAATACCGGACATAAACTTACTTCAGTTAAAGACTCGGTAAAAATATTGGGTATAGCCAGAAAAATAAATAAAACGCTCACCCAAAAGCAAAAGGCTGTTGTGCTGGTAAAGCTGCTGGAAATGGTAAATTCAGAAAACAAGCTTACCCCCCAGCGAATAGCAATTATTGATACTACGGCCGATGTTTTCAATATCACAAAACAAGAGTATAATGCAATACAGGCTTTCGTGTTAAATACATTACTGCCTGAGCTTGATCTGCCTGAAATTTTAATTACCAATGCAGCGGATCCGGAGAATTCCGAATCGCACTTCATTTTGGCAAATCAACTGGAGGGTAGTCTCATTTTTTTGAGAATCCAAACGGTTGATATGTTTTTCATGAAATATAACGGCAATAGTGAACTTTTTCTGAATGGTCTTCCTATAAAATCAAACAAGATTTACATATTTGCCAGCGGTTCTGTAATACGCCAGCCAAAAGGGAAACCACTCTTTTATACAGATATTGCCGCACAATTTATTACAGAAAACACTTCAATAAATATCCGGTTTAAGGCTGAAGATTTAAACTTCATCTTTGCCAATGGTAATAAGGGATTACAAGATATCAACATACAGGAAGTACAGGGTAAAATGGTGGCCATCATGGGGAATAGCGGCTCGGGAAAAACCACACTTCTTAATGTTCTATCGGGTATTGAAAAGCCCACCTCCGGAAATGTATTGATAAATGATACCGATATCCACAAGGACAAAGAGAAGGTAAAGGGCATCATCGGGTATATTCCACAAGACGATTTGCTTATTGAAGACCTAACCGTTTGGGAAAACCTTTTCTTCAGCACTTTATTGGTTTACAGAGATATTCCGCGTCAGCAAATAAAGGAGAAGGTTGACAATATGCTCACTAGTCTCGGATTAGCCCATATTAAAAATCTGAAAGTAGGAAATACCATGAACAAAAAGATCAGCGGCGGGCAAAGGAAGAGACTCAATATTGGTCTTGAGCTTATACGTGAGCCTTCTGTGCTTTTTGTTGATGAACCTACATCAGGTTTATCATCGCGTGATTCTGAAAATGTAATGGAATTGCTAAGAGAACTTACCGCTAAAGGAAAGCTTATTTTTGTTGTTATCCATCAACCTTCGTCTGAAATTTTCAAAATGTTTGACAAAATAGCCATTCTTGATGATGGCGGTGTTCAAATATATTATGGCAATCCGGTGGAAGCTGCCATGTATTTTAAAAAGATTGATAACCAAATAAACAGTGAACAGGGTGAATGCCCGCGTTGCGGCAATGTAAACCCTGAAACTATTTTTAATATCATTGAATCGCGAATAGTTGATGAATACGGGAAAACAACCGGTATAAGAAAGGTTCAACCTGCAGAATGGGCCAAACATTTTAAAAATAATGGAAGCCATATTTTAACCAATTACGAAACTGACAATCTGCCTGAGTATGATAAAAAACCAGGTTGGCTCAAGCAATTTCGCATTTTCTTTAAACGTGATATAAAAAGTAAACTTGCCAATAAGCAGTATGTATCATTAAACCTGCTTGAAGCACCTTTTCTGGCATTCCTGCTTGCCTTTGTTATCAGATATATCGATGATCCTACATCAACAAATTATATTTTCAGAGACAATGGAAATATAATGCCGTATTTGTTCATTTGCACGATAGTTGCTGTTTTTACCGGCCTTATTGTTAGTGCTGAAGAAATTTACAAGGACAGAAAGATCCGCAAACGTGAATCATTTCTTAATCTGAGCAGAAGCAGTTATCTTTTTTCTAAGATGGGAATCCTGTTCATAATTTCTGCAATACAATCATTTTTGTTTGTTTGGGTTGGAAACAGTATTCTCGGTATCCAGGGAATGTATTTTGAATACTGGCTGGTATTTTTCTCGCTGGCTGCCCTGGCTAACGTAACAGGATTGATTATTTCATCGGCATTCAACTCGGCAGTAACTATTTATATACTGATACCTTTTTTAATTATTCCGCAAATGGTACTTACGGGAGCTATGTTTAGTTTCGACAGAATTAACCGTACCCTGGGCGGCGGACGTGAAAAAGTACCCTTAATTGCTGAATTCATGCCCACCAGATGGGCTTTTGAGGCCCTGGTTGTTCATCAGTTTATCAACAATGAGTATGAAAAACACTTTTATGGTTTGCGAAAACTTGAAAGCACATTGAACTTCAAAAACGTGTACTATATTCCCGAATTAAAAACTATTGCAGAAAATTGGAAATCAGATTATTTGAAAGGAGAAGATAACCCTCTTAAGGTTGAAGATAAAGAACTATTGTACAATGAAATATCCAGGGAAAATAATTCCGTTTTTGCTCAACATCATCAGGTTTTATTTAAGGAAACAGAAGCTTTAGAGTTCGATAACCCTGACCCTGCAATAGCTGATAAAATACTTACCTATCTTGATCATCTTTCTGATTATTATAGCAATAGTTTTAACAATATTAATAATCAAATTGATAGCAGAGTTTCAGAAATGGTAAGTACACCTCAGAAACGTGAACAATACCAGAAGTGGTATAATGATCATTACAACAATCATCTGGCAACCTTTGCAAAAAATACATTTGCTCCTCTCCCATTGGTAAGGCTTGGTAACAGGCTAATCCAAAAAATTGACCCGATTTATCTTGAACCAGTGGAAAGTTGCCTGCTATGTTTCAGAACTCATTTTCTGGCACCCCAAAAAAACTTTGCCGGAAATTATTTTTCCACATTCTACTTTAATGTTGCCATCTTATGGCTATTTACAATACTTGCCTATATTGCTCTTTATTATAACCTGCTGAAAAAAGTATTTGTATTTTTTGAACAAAAGAAATCATTAAATCAATGAATTAATAATTCATCAAATAGTACTATAACCTCAAAAAATAATAAACGTAAAAGACTAAACACCAAACAATAACAAAAAACCAATATTATGAAAAAACAAATAGCACTTATTGCCTTATTGGCTTTTGCATTAATGCAACTAAATGTTGGCTGCAAGCAAGGTCAAAGGCAGGAAGCAACAGACCTTCTTCATGATACTCATGATCCTGAAGGTTTAAAAATGAGTGAGACAATGGTGAAGGAAATCATTTCGTCGGTACCCAACCCTGTTGAAATGGCTTCTGTTCTTCAGAGAAACAATGTAGTTTATTCGCAACAACTTCTTAATCCATCTGGAAATATTGACAATTACAATACCAATTTCCAGAGAGCCATCAACCTTGGGGTATATGGTACCGATCTCATTTACATGAATATTTATGACCGCACAGTGGCCACATTACGATATCTTACCAATATCAGGGAACTGGCTTCAGATTTAAGGCTTGAACAGTTCTTTGACTTCAATACCCTAAACAGGCTATCGGAAAGCAGTAAAAATATCGACTCCGTTTTATTTATAACAAACAGTGGTTTCGATAAAATGACAAGATATCTGATTAACCAGGACAGAAGCAATATTGCAGTATTAATTTCTGCAGGTACCTGGATCGAAAGTTTATATATTGCTACACATGCTCCAACAACACCAGAAAATAAAGAATTGATAAACAAAAGAATTGGTGAGCAAAAGAAAGTACTGGATAACCTGATGTTGCTAATGAATGCATACGAGCACAACCAGGGATTTGACGAGCTTTTAAAAGATATGAGAAACCTGAAAAATGAATTCGACCAGGTTGTAATATCATATGTATATGCTGAACCGTCAGTAATAGAACAGGATGGCTCTCTTGTAGTTGTAGATAATTCAAGAAGTATTGTTGATATAAGTGATGAAACCGTACAGAGAATTGCCGAAGCAGTAGCACAGATCAGATACAGCATTATTGAATGAACAGTAAGAATTTATTTCAGATCATAAAACAATCTGATAGTCAACACAACTGCACTAAACAATCAAAAAGTAAACAATAAAAGCAAATTAATATGAAAAAATATTTTTTACTCATAGGTTTAATTTTTCTGGTTCTCTCTGGCCAAAGAGCCTTTTCTCAATGTGGAGAAACATTGGTAGATATTTGCCATGGACGACTTGAAAATGCACGCTTTATAAAAAGCTGGCCCGTTCAATTGCCTGCCAGGGCCCGAGGCGAAACCCTACCACAAGTAAGCTTCAAGCTTCCTTTAACCAGCGGAAATACTTATAAAATTTTTGCCTGTAACGCCGATGAATACCCAGGTGAGGTAATTATTAGTATAAGAAATCAAAATGATGATCTTGTGGTTACCTCTTATGTTGTGGAACAAAACAGACATATACCAGTTATTATGTTTCCTGTATCCATGAGTGGTATTTATACATTTAGTTTTTATTTTGAGGACGGAAGAGAAGGTTGCGCTGTAGGAGTGGTATCAGTTGCCGAATAATCTGACAACCTTAACTCACTTGATTTAATTTACAATATAAACTGTTTTTAAGTAAAACTCGGATTATATACACCGGGGTTTTTCTTAGTTTAGCGTACTTTCTCCAAAATGCTCTGGTTCATGACACTCAAAAAGAAAAAAATATTTGTAATTGAAGACAACAAAACAGAAGGGATGTTGCTTAAGCTATGCCTTGGTTCGGTTAAAAACGTTACTATTACCAATTATACTTTTGGGGAGGAATTGGTCAAAAACCTTGATAAAAAGCCTGAAATTGTAATTGCCGATATGATGCTTCCCGATATTAACGGTGAAGAACTCATTCACACAATAAAAGAAAGCAGCCCTCAGACTGAAGTTATTGTTGTATCATCACAGAAAGACACTGACCTTATTGCCAGGGTTCAGGAATTAGGAGTTTACAACTACCTGGTAAAAAGTGAAACATGTATGAAATCACTTCAAAAAGTTATAGAAGACCTCACTTTTCTTATTGATAACAGGCGGTAGTATAATTTTAATATTAACTTGACCGGGATCTTTGACAGGTTCCGGTTTTTTGTTTTTAATGGAAAATAAATTGATAGAAATTTATTATTTTTAACTTACTATTTTAAATTACAGGTAATGGAAATTCAGTTGATTGTTCCTGTAAAGTTATATTGCTGCAGAGCAGTACATTTATAATCAATACGTTATGAATACAAACATTACAATCATAATAGCCGAAGATGATGAAGGACACGCTTACCTGATCAAAAGAAACCTTAATAAGGCGGGCATAGCAAACCCAATTATTCATTTTAAGGATGGTGAAGAGGTACTGAATTTTTTTACAAGCAAAAAAAACGGGAAAAAATTCGATTCCGATAATGGTTATATATTATTATTAGATATTAAGATGCCCAAAATTGATGGAACTGAGGTGCTTGAAGCCATGAAGTCGCATCCGGTACTAAAAAAGATTCCTGTAATCATGATAACAACCACCGATGCACCTGCCGAGGTTGAACTTTGCCACTCCCTGGGTTGCAACAGCTATATTGTTAAGCCTATTGATTATGAAAAATTTATTGATGTAGTAAAAAAGCTTGGGTATTTTCTTTCAATTGTTGAAGTTCCTAAAGCCGGTTAATACACCGTCTTGTATTTTCATTTAAAGATATGTACGAGTTTTTTTAATATGTACAATGGATTGTAATTTACATCTTAATGACTATTTTTGTTAATTATGATCATGTAACAGGCTTTTGTTTATAGCTCTATTCAACTGAAAAAAATCTGAAACAAAATTCACCCATGGCCCATCGTCGATTCGATATAGAAACCTTCGGAGAATATAAAATCATTGTCATCGAAGATGATGTTTCTCTCAATACGTTGATTCAAAAAACCCTTCAAAGAAATAATTATTCAACCCAGGGGTTCTTTACCGCAAATGAAGCTATTGATTGGCTGAAAAAGAATGACCAGACAAAATGCTTGCTGCTTCTCGATTATCAGCTTCAGGAAATGAGTGGCGAACAACTGATCAAAATACTAAGAAGAGATAATATTGAAATCCCCTTTATTATTATTACCGGCCATGGCGATGAAAAGACTGCCGTGGAAATGATGAAACTTGGAGCCCTTGATTATATGATCAAGGATAGCAGTTTCGTTGATCTTTTACCTACAGTTATTCAGCAGGTAATTAATCATATCGACATTGAAAACAAACTTAATGAATCGCAGATTGCCCTTAAAAAAAGTGAAGAGAAATACCGGAGTATTTTTGAAAATATACAAGACGTTTATTTTGAACTTTCACTTTATGGTAATGTACTTGATATTTCGCCATCAATAGAAAACATGCTGGATATAAAGAAAGAATCCATCATTGATAGAAAAATATTTATGGATAAGAAACAGGAAGAAAACTTTCTGGACTTATTACAGGAAAAAGATGCCATTTCTGATTATGAAGCATATCTATCAAAGGAAAATGGTCAGAAAATTCCTGCATCATTCACCTGCAAATATCTTTACGACCCTGATGGGCAACCCCGCAAAATCATCGGAACAATAAGAAATATTACAGAAAGAAAACAGGCTGAAGAGGTAATAAGACATAGCGAAGAAAGATACAGAATCCTTGCCGAGAACTCAAGCGATATGATTTCAAAGCACAACTGGGATCGTACATACCTTTACGTTTCTCCTGCCTGTAACAAATTACTGGGTTATCAGCCAGATGAGCTTACAGGGTCTTCAGCCTATCAGTTCATACATCCTGATGATGTAGAGAGTATAAGAAAAAACCATATCCTGCTCCTTGAAAACAGAACCAACTCTTTTATTGAAAGTTACAGAATTCGAAAAAAAGACGGCTCTTACATTTGGTTTGAAACCAATAACCAGGTTATTTACAATCAAAACACAAACCTGGTACAGGAAATTGTATGTGTATCGCGCGATATTACAGAAAGGAAAGAAAAAGAAGAACTACTAAAAGCTAAGGAAGTTGCGGAAAGGGCTAACAAAGCTAAATCAGAATTTTTGGCTAATATGAGTCATGAAATAAGAAATCCACTGAGCGCAATCATAGGAATGGCCAAAACTCTTGACAAAACCCCTGTTAATGATAAGCAGAAAGAATATATCAACTCCATTAATATCTCTTCTTTGAACCTTTTGAGTATTTTAAATGATATACTCGATTTTTCAAAAATTGAAGCCAATAAAATTGAGCTTACTTATGCCAATTTTGATCTGAAGGAAATGATCAATTCTGTAGTAAAATCATTTGAACCACTTGCCAGGGCAAAAAAAATCGCACTGAATTATTTCATCGGAGACGGAACTCCCCTGCATCTTTGCGGAGATGAGAAAAAAATAGTACAAATACTGAATAATTTGATAAGTAATGCCATTAAATTTACCAACGAAGGAAAAGTTGAGATCTTTGCTGACAGATTACCCGGCAAACATGAAAATACCTGGATTTATTTTAGTGTAAAAGATACAGGTATAGGAGTTAAAAAGGAAGATATACCCAAAATGTTTGAGTCTTTCAGCCAGCTTGATCTGTCAGCCAAAAAGGAATATCAGGGAACAGGCCTGGGATTAAGTATTGCGAAAAGCCTTGCAAACCTGATGAATGGAAAAATATCTTTTGAAAGCGATTATAAAAAAGGAAGTACAGTATCTTTTAGCTTGCCACTGGTTGTGGCAGACAATAAAGTTCAGAAATCAGCAAACGGAATTAACGAAATAAATACGGAAGAACCATTGAAAGAAAATATCCTGAAAATTCTTGTTGCAGAAGATGATGCTATTAATCAGCTCTATTTGGCCGGTTTTTTAAAATCGCATGGCTGGATAGTTGATACTGCTCACAATGGAGTTATTGCCCTGGAAAAATACAAAAAGAACTCCTACGATATTATTCTCATGGATGGTCAAATGCCTAAAATGGATGGATTTGAAACTACCCGGAAAATCAGGGAAATTGAAAACCATAAGGATAATGAAGCCCACATACCTATTGTGGCAATTACCGGATATGCCATACCCGGTGACAGAGAAAGATTTATTATTGCCGGTATGGATGACTACGTTACAAAACCCATAGATGAAAACAAACTGATAGATATTATCAGTTCGCTTATAAAACGTGAGTAAAACCTCACGTTTTTTTATTTAAGGCAAACAACCGGATTGTCTTATATGAAAAACAGATAATTTCATCAATAATCCTTTCAGATTATAGTGTTTTTTTCACTATAATTTAAAAGATTGTTATAATTTAGCATTTTATGTCAGCTATTTATAACATATAAATAAAATCAATTATTATGCAAAATATAGACTGGGCTAAACTACCTTTTGGCTATTTCAAAACCGATTACAATGTACGTTGCTATTACCGTGATGGCAAATGGGGCGAAATGGAAGTATCATCTTCTGAATACATTAACATCCACATGGCGGCAACTTGCCTGCATTATGGCCAGGAAGCTTTCGAAGGCATGAAGGCTTACAGGGGAAAAGATGGAAAAATAAGACTTTTCCGGTGGAAAGACAATGCTGCACGCATGCGTCAATCATCGCAAGGTATTTTGATGGCTGAAGTACCTGATGATATTTTTTATAAGATGATAGTAAATGCTGTGAAGCTTAATGAAAAATACGTTCCGCCCTTCGGACATGGTGCTGCACTTTACATCAGGCCACTGCTTATTGGCACCGGTGTGCAGGTAGGAGTTAAGCCAGCAAATGAATATATGTTTATGGTATTCGTTGGTCCTGTCGGACCTTACTTTAAGGAGGGCTTCAACCCTGTAACCATGCAAATAGTAAGAGATATTGACAGAGCTGCACCTTTGGGTACCGGAGCTATAAAAGTTGGCGGAAATTATGCAGGTAGCCTGAGGGCAAGCGAAAGAGCCAAAGATGAAGGTTTTGCAGCTGTGTTATTCCTTGAAGCAAAAGAGAAAAAGTATATTGATGAAGCGGGACCCGCCAATTTCTTTGCCATAAAAGGCAACAAATACATTACTCCAAAATCTGATTCCATATTGCCTTCTATTACCAATAAGAGCCTTATGCAATTGGCCATCGACTTGGGCCTGGAAGTTGAAAGAAGGCCTGTTGCTGTTGAAGAACTATCAGGTTTTGATGAAGTAGGAGCTTGCGGTACAGCGGCAATTATTTCTCCTATTAAAAAGATTGTTGACAGAGAATCCGGAAAAACCTATGAATTTTGTAAGGATGGTAAAGCTGGTCCTGTATCAGAAAAGCTATACAGGAAACTGCAAGCCATTCAATATGCTGAAGAACCTGATACACATGGTTGGGTTACTATGCTGGATTAAGAATTATCTGAATAAATGTTATAAAAAAAGGACTTCTGAAATCAGGGTCCTTTTTTTATATAATTCCTTTAGCTTTTAATAATGCTTCCATTTCAGATTGCAAACGTTTGGCCTCTGATGCCGCTACAAAATCAAAATCGCTTTTATCAGATGCAAAAATGATACTCCTGGAAGCATTTATCAGCAAACCGCAATCATTGTTTAAACCCAACTCCGCAACTTCCTTAAGACTACCACCCTGGGCTCCTACTCCGGGAACGAGTAAAAAAGAACCGGGTGCAATATTTCTTATTTCACCTATCAATTTAGCTTGTGTGGCCCCTGCTACAAACATAATCTGTTCGTTATTTTCCCATGTTAATGATTTTCTGATGATATTTTCGTAAAGTTTTTCTGATGAGCCGCTTTCAACCCTGTTTACTGAAATAATTTCCAATTTCTGAAAATCTTCAGCTCCATTATTTGATGTTATTGCAAGAATAATGGTCCATTTATCTTTATAAGCCAAAAAAGGATGAATAGAATCATACCCCATATACGGACTAACAGTTACAGCATCAAATTCCATTTGACTGAAAAATGCTTTTGCATATGCGGCAGCAGAATTGCCAATATCACATCTTTTGGCATCGGCAATTGTAAATACTTGTTCTTTATAATCCAGTAAATATTGTATTGTTTTCTCCAGGCTTATTATACCTGCAGAACCATTACTCTCATAAAATGCAAGGTTGGGTTTATAGGCAACTGCATAGGGTAATGTAGCATCAATGATCCTTTTATTAAATTCAAATACCGGATCTTTTTCCTTTTTAAGATAATCAGGGACTTTATCAATATCTGAGTCCAGTCCGACACAAAGAAACGATTTCTTTTTTTTAATAAGGTCAACCAGTTGATTGCGATTCATGTTTCAGTAATTTAGGCTACACCTTCCTTAAGTTTTTCTGCATTTTCGGCTACCTGTAATGCATCAATTATTTCCTGAATTTCTCCATCCATAATGGCAGAAAGATTATACAAAGTTAGCCCGATACGGTGATCTGTAACTCTACCTTGCGGATAGTTATAGGTTCGGATCTTTGCTGATCTGTCACCGGTTGAAACCATGGTTTTTCTCTTAGATGCTATCTCGTCAAGGTATTTCTTGTGCTCCATATCATAAAGGCGAGACCGTAATACCTTCAATGCTTTTTCAAAATTCTTGATTTGCGATTTCTGATCCTGGCAGGTTACTACAACCCCTGTTGGAGTGTGCGTAAGGCGAACGGCTGAATATGTTGTGTTAACCGATTGACCACCTGGCCCCGATGAGCAATAGGTATCTTTTCTAACATCATTCATATTCAATTCAATATCAAACTCTTCGGCTTCAGGTAAAACGGCAACGGTGGCAGCAGATGTATGTACCCGCCCCTGGGTTTCAGTTTGCGGCACTCGCTGCACCCTGTGCACACCTGACTCGTACTTTAAAATGCCATACACCTTATTACCCGATACATTGAAAACAATTTCCTTAAAACCACCTGATGTTCCTTCATTCACATCAACCACTTCTGTTTTCCAGCCCTTTTTTTCGCAGTATTTTATGTACATCCGATACAGGTCACCAGCAAAAATAGCAGCTTCATCACCACCGGTTCCTCCACGAATTTCTACAATAGCATTCTTGCCATCCTCAGGATCTGTAGGAACAAGCATTAGCTTTATTTTTTCTTCCAGATCTTCCTCTCTCTCGTGTAATGTATCGAGTTCCATTTTTGCCATTTCGCGGAACTCTTCATCTTTTTCTTTGTTCAGAATCTCTTTTGATGATTTAATATTATCAAGAACATTTTTGTATTCTTTATATACTTCAACAATCTCTTCAAGATCTTTATATTCTTTATTCAGCTGAATATATCTTTTCATATCAGCTATAATATCAGGATCGGTAATCAATTGCGAAACTTCTTTAAACCTGCTATTGATGGCTTCAAGTTTATCTAAAAGCATAATTTTATGGTATTATATAATCCGTAGAAGATTTCTTACGGGATAAGGAAATTTTATTTATACTGATTAAACAGGTGCAAAATTACTAAAATTTAAAAGTACTACAATTCATAGTGAAAAGTACCACGAACAGTTTTTATAACAAGCTTTTTTCCTGTATCTTTCTCACAATACCCGATAATTTTCGCATCCAGATCAAAGGATTTACATATATCAATAATATCTTTAGCATATTTCTCTTCAATATAAATTTCCATGCGATGACCCATATTAAATACCTGATACATTTCTTTCCAGTCGGTTCCCGATTCCTGTTGTATCATTCTGAAAAGCGGCGGTAATTCAAAAAGATCATTTTTAATCACACGCATATTTTCAATAAAGTTCAATACTTTGGTTTGTGCCCCACCACTGTTATGAATAAGGCCATGAATTACGGGTCTGAATTCTTTAAAAATTTCAACCATTACGGGAGCATATGTCCTTGTCGGAGATAATACCAGTTTACCCGCGTCCAGGTTTTTAATTCCTTCCACTTTATCTGTAACAAGTTTTGATCCGGTATATACGACATCTCTACCCAGTGAATTATCATAACTTTCAGGATACTTACCGGCGTAAACTGAAGAAAATACATCATGTCGTGCTGAAGTAAGCCCATTGCTGCCCATCCCACCATTGTAGGAGTCTTCATAGGTAGCTTTACCAAAGGATTCAATGCCTACAATAACATCACCGGCAGATATGCGATCATTGGCAATTACATCCTTTCGGCGTAAACGTGCGGTTACAGTTGAATCAACAATAATTGTTTTCACAAGGTCGCCCACATCGGCTGTTTCGCCTCCGGTTGACCAGATGTGTACACCATGGTCGCGCATTTTCTGCAAAAACTCTTCGGTACCATTAATTATTGCAGAAATTATTTCACCTGGTATTAACAGTTTATTGCGCCCAATTGTGGAAGACAAAAGTATTTCACCTGTAACTCCCACGCACAGCAGATCATCAAGGTTCATTACTATGGCATCCTGGGCAATCCCTTTCCAAACAGAAATATCGCCGGTTTCCTTCCAGTAGATATATGCCAGCGAAGATTTGGTACCTGCACCATCGGCATGCATTACATTGCAATACTTCTTGTCTCCTCCGGTTATATCGGGTATTATTTTGCAAAATGCCTTGGGAAACAAGCCTTTATCAAGATTTTTTATGGCATTGTGTACATCCTCTTTGCCGGCAGATACCCCCCTTTTGCTGTATTTTAAATTTTCTGACATTTTTGGTTATTTTTCTGCAAAAATAAGCATCCCTGATATCTTTATCATACCAGGGATATATTTTTATGTAATGAAGTTATTGATTTCCTAAATCAATCTGCACAGGCCTCTCCTGCTGCAGCTCTTCTCCGGGGTCAAAATCTTCGCTAAGTACCCTGAACTCAGTTCGTCGGTTAAGCTGATGAGCTGCATCCCTGTGCTGTTCATTGGGCAAGTTATTGATATATTCTTCATTGAGCACAACCCCGGCTTCGAAAGTAAAGCCATCTCTTACAATGGTTTTATCGATGGTTCTGGGTACTTTTTTCCCATAACCTACAGCCACCAGCCGGGCGGGGTTAATGCCTTTTCCAATAAGGTAGTCTACCACCGATTGTGCTCTGCGTTGCGAAAGCGTATCATTTACTGCATCTGTTCCACGGCTATCCGTATGCGATGCCAGTTCAATCACAATTTCGGGATTATCTTCAAGAGTGGTTATAAGTCCATTCAAAGAATCCTGATATTGTGGCAAAAGCTCCCATCTTGCAAATTCATAAAGGATTTCAGGAAGCTCAATGGGTTCGTCAGGAATAGGTTGCAGATAAAAATCATTAACAAAATCACGACTTCTTTCTATGCCAATTGTTGACTCCTGGCTCCTTACATTAAAGTATTTTTCCTTACTTACAAGTATCTCATAAGATGTATTTTCCCTGATTCTTGTCTTACCAAATAAATATTCACCGCTTTCAGATGTTTCAGCTTGTGCAAAAGAGCCATCAGAACCAATAAGCTGTATTTGTGCCCCGGCAATTACCTGCTTTGTGCTGTCATCCAATACTGTTCCTTTCATAGTAAACTCAAGTGGAGGTATTTCAAAGGACAGTATTGCATCGCCTCTTGTTCCTCTTAAAGTGCGGCTGGTTGTAAAAAATCCGGATTCTGAATCACTTCTGAATACTATACCAAAATCATCTGCCTCGCTGTTAACAGGTACACCCATATTAACCGGTGTTGTCCATCCATCTGGCTCCAGGGTAGAATAAAAAATATCCAGTCCGCCTAAACCCGGATGACCGGTTGAAGAGAAATACAGTGTTCCATCTTCCCTGACGAATGGAAACATTTCATCACCAGGAGTATTTATTTCAGGTCCTAGATTTCGGGGATTTACAAAATCTCCACCAGCAGTTTCTTTTTCAGCTACCCATATATCCTTGCCACCTTCACCACCGGGCATATCTGAAACAAAATACAACCGCATTTCATCAGGGCTGATTGCAGGATGGCCCACTGAAATAGTGCTATCGCTGACAAGATTTACCTCACTTGGTTCTCCCCAGTCGGTACCTATCCTTTCCGTACGAAAAATTCTGCAGCCCATCTCTATATCGGGTATTGATTGGCAACGAGTAAAGTACATAACGGTACCACCTGAATTAATTGAGGGTGCACCTTCATTGAACTCAGTATTTACCGGACCCTCATCTAAAACCGAAGGGCTGCTCCAGTCCCCTCTCCTGTCCTGGTAGGAAATAAAAAGAGATGTGAAATTCTCACCGGTCCACGGATCTGTTTTTGATCCAACTGCTCCATCACGATTGGATGTAAAAATAAGAATACTTCCCCGTTGATCGCCTAAAGCCGGAGCAAAATCATCCTGTCTTGAATTTAATGCTCTGTCGAAATCTACTTCATATAACCCCGGATTTTCATTCAATTCAACCGCCAGTTTTACTGAGTTTATTCCCCAGTCGCCCCGCCAGTCGTCAGGCACCTTTTCCTTATAAATTTCAAACTGCTCCAAAGCATCTTCATATTTACCATTTTTCATCATAGCATCAGCAAGATAGAAAACAGCTATAGGATCGGGGTAATTACCTCTTACTGCACGGCGGAAAAAAGCTTCGGCTCTGCGGTAATCCTTCATATACTTATAGCACAGGGCCTGCTGATATAAAATTCGAACCCCTTCTCTTCTGTCATTGCGCCTTACTCTTCTGTAAGCACGACTATACAAATCAACAGCTTCACTGTACTGACGTAATTCAAATGCCTGATCAGCTCTTTCAAGCCGACGGGTTTGAGCATCAGCAGGTTCAGGATAAAAAACCATAAAAAGGGAAGCAATTGCCAGGAAGAACAGTTTGTTCATAAAGAATTTGGAAGTATTTTGAAAACAGGTTAATATTATCTTTATAAAATCAATTTCTAATACTAAAGTAAACGAAAAGGGTTTATCAAAATTGCAACAAAGGATGAGCAGATTTATTTTTCCTTATCGGTTTG
>SLOJ01000117.1 GCA_007132585.1 Bacteroidales bacterium
GAGAAATTGACCTGAACAGCAAGCATCAACAGCTTTTTGAAAAGTATCAGATAAAGCAGGAACAGGTGAGGTGATTTTCAGGAAGCTTCCTATTCCTCCGGAAGCTGGAAGTTCCTACGATAGGATGCAATTCCTTTACCATAAAAGACAGTAACAAAATGCAAAGTTTACAGGGATGGCATCCCTTAACCTTAACATCAGCCTAAACCAATAAAAAACGGGAACAGCCTGAAACTGTCCCCGTCTTTTTATATAATGAACTGATTTTACTTAAGTCCACTCTGTCTTAAAAAGTGCTTAATATCAGGTTCCTGGCCACGGAAGTTTACATAAGCTTCCATACCTTCATACAGGGCATTATTGGCTAAAATGTAATAGCGGAAACGCTCTGCCAGTTCCTGGTTGAACAAGTCACCGGAATCTTTAAATGCCATGAAAGCATCGGCATCCAATACACCGGCCCAGCGGTATACATAGTAACCGGCTGCATAGCCACTTCCAAAAATATGCCCGAAATTCGTTGTACGATACCGTGGTATAATCTCATCAATCAAACCGATACGTTCCATACTTGCTCTTTCAAATTCATTTACATCGGTATTTTCAGTTATATCGCTCGTGTGCCAGTCCATATCAAGAATAGCAGCTGCGAGATATTCTGTATTGATGAATCCCTGGTTGAAGTATTCGCTTCTTTGCAGTCTTTCAATCAGCTCATCGGGCATGGGTTCACCTGTTTCGTAGTGAATGGCGTAGGTTTTCAGCAATTCGGGTTCACCGGCCCAGTTTTCAAGGATCTGTGAGGGTAGTTCAACAAAATCGCGTGGAACGCTGCGGCTGGTTCTTCTGTAGCGACCTTTCGCAAAGAAGTTGTGTACGGCATGTCCAAATTCATGGAAATAGGTAGTGGTTTCATCCCAGCTCAGCATGGCGGGCTTATCGCCAGATGGGCGGGTAAAGTTCATTACGATGTTTACGATGGGTGCTACCCAGTTACCATCTTCATCATAGGCACCACTACGGTAAGTTCCGCACCATGCGCCGCTGCGTTTGCCGGGACGTGGATGCGGATCGATGAAAAGAACTGCCAGGTGGCTTCCGTCATGATCAAAAACTTCATAAGCTTCAACCTCTTCATGATATACAGGTACATCAGGACGGGCTTCGAAAGTCAATCCCCAAAGTTTATTGGCCAGCATAAAGTTACCTTGCTTCACATTTTCAATGGTGAAATAGGGCTTTACTTCATCATCATCCAGATCATATTTCTCTTTACGGATTTTTTCTGCATAATACCACCAGTCCCATGCTTCCAGATCAAAATCTCCACCTTCGCGGTTTATGATGGCCTGCATTTCTGCTTTTTCAGCTTTTGCACGATTCAGGGCAGGTTCCCATACCTGGTATAGAAAGTCATAAACGTTTTGCGGATTTTCAGCCATCTGTATAGATGTAAAATATTCAGCATAGTTATCGTAGCCAAGCATTTCCGACATTTGCTGGCGCAGCATCATGAGCTCAATGAAAAGTTCCTTATTGTCATTTTCATTGTCATTATCACCACGGTTAACATATCCCATAAGCATTTCTTCTCTAAGATCCCGGTTTTCGGCAAATTGCAGGAAAGGCACACGGCTGGGGAAAGCTGTGGTAAACACCCATTTGCCTTCTTCGCCAACTCTTGCTGCTTCTTCGACAGCTGCAGCTATAATGTGAGATGGTAATCCTGCCAGATCGGCTTCATCTTCAATAATCAGCTGGAAGGCATTATTTTCAGCAAGATGGTTTTCGCTGAGCTGAAGTGAAACCATCGACATTCTTTCGCTTAGCTCTTTAAAATCTTCTCTTTTTTCCTCAGGAAGAGCAGCACCTCCCCTTTCAAAATCCTGGTATATCTTCTCAACAATATTCAGTTGTTCATGATCCAGACCCTTTTCATGTCTGTTATGATAAACAGTCTGAATACGTTCAAACAGTTTTTCATTTAATCGAATGTTATTATAATGCGCCGATAACATCGGGGTAGTTTCGCGCGCAATTTCCTGCAAACGGGGATTGGTTTCGGCACTGCGCAAACCACCAAAAACAGGGCTTATCCTGCGCAATAATCCACCGGCCTGATCGTAAGCTACGATGGTATTTTCAAAGGTGGGCTCTTCAGGGTTATTAACAATAGCGTCAATCTCAGCCTGATGCTGACGTATACCTTCCTCATAAGCAGGAATGTAATGTTCTTCATCTATCAGATGAAATGGAGGAGCACCAAAAGGAGTATCCCATTCTACGAAAAAGGGATTCTCTTCGGTAGTTTTACATGCATTTAATATCATGCTCATTGCAAAAAAAATTAAAAGGAATCTTTTCATTTTGTTGATTTTTGGTTAAAATTTTAAGATGATTATACAATGTAAGTTGATTTAATCAGGCTATATTCGTTAATCAGCTTTCAAATATACATGATTTATAGGTTTTAAGCTTATAATAAGTAACATTTTTATGAGTATTTCTGAACAAATTGTAAGTAAAATGATATTTCCCGGAAAACTAATCAGATACCGATAAAAATCCCTTACATTTTCTTGGCTAATAAAAAACTATATAGTATCTTTGCCAGCCTAAAAACAGACTCAAATACAAAAGTTGTTGATATTCAAACTTATTCATTGTCATGTACATTAATCAGGAGATAAAAAAAGACATTTTTAAAAATTATGGTGGTTCAGAATCCGATACCGGTTCTGCTGAAAGCCAGGTCGCTCTTTTCACCCACCGCATCAAGCATTTAACCGGACATTTAAAAACCAATAAAAAAGATAAAGGTACCCAACGGGCACTTATTAGTTTGGTAGGCAAAAGAAGAAGATTGCTGGATTATCTTAAAAGAAAAGATATTGAAAGATATCGCGATATTATCAAAAAATTGAACCTGAGAAAATAATTTTTTCTCTTTATCAAAAAAGGGCAATTAAAAAATTAATTGCCTTTTTTTATACATATAATCCGATTGCAATATTAAGTTAGCGGATTATCAAACATTAAATAAAGAAAATCTGATTGTTATCGCAAACAACAGAACAAGTGAAAAATGAATATTACTTGGGAATCAATATCCGGATAAATAAAAACACAAATTGCTTTATATTTTGTGGGTTTGCTTGAAAGATATGATGAAAGAAGTGATGAAACAAAAAAAGAAGAATTATGACGAACACGAAATTAGGAATTCAGAAGAACATTGACATGGGTAATGGACAAACCATTACCATCGAAACAGGAAAACTTGCCAAGCAGGCAGACGGTTCAATAGTGCTGCGCACGGGCAACACAATGCTGCTTGCTACAGTAGTATCAAAAAAAGAAGCAGCAGAAAACCAGGACTTTTTTCCCCTTTCTGTTGATTACCAGGAGAAATATGCAGCGGCAGGACGTTTTCCCGGTGGTTTTTTCAAGAGAGAAGCCAGACCCTCAGAATATGAAATTATTATATCACGATTGGTTGACAGAGCGCTGCGTCCTATGTTTCCCGATGGATATAAAAACGAAACCCAGGTTTTGATCTCACTCATTTCTGCAGAAAAAAATATTTTACCCGATGCACTTGCAGGTCTTGCAGCTTCAGCAGCCATTATGGTTTCTGATATACCTTTCAACGGGCCCATTTCCGAAGTAAGGGTAGCCAGGATCAATGGAGAATTTCAGGTAAACCCCACCATTTCAGATCTCGAGAATGCTGATATTGAGATGATCATAGCAGGTACTTTGGACAACATCGTGATGGTAGAAGGTGAGATGAAAGAAGTAGCTGAAAAAGATATGCTTGAGGCCATCAAAATTGCCCACGAAGCTATTAAACTGCAATGCCAGGCACAGATAGAACTTGCGGAACAGGTGGAGAAAGCAAAAGTAAAACGCGAAATTGAACCTGAAGCAGAAGATGCTGAACTACTTGAAAAAATGCGTTCAGAGCTTTACCAGAGAATATATGACACTGCACGTGCTATCATTTCAAATAAACATGAAAGATATGATGCTTTCAGAGCCATTCGCGATGAGTTTATGGAAAACTTCAGCGAAGAAGAACTTGAAGAGAAAGAAAAGCTGATCAAAACCTATTTCCATGATCTTGAGAAAGAAGCAGTGCGTGAAATGGTAGTAAACGAACATGTTCGTTTGGATGGCCGTAAGCCGGATGAGATTCGCCCAATCTGGACAGAAGTAAACTATTTGCCAATGGCTCACGGTTCGGCCATATTTACCCGCGGAGAAACTCAGTCTCTTACTACTGTTACCCTGGGAACCAAAATGGACGAGCAGATTCTTGATGGTGCTGTAGTGGAAGGTAAAAGCAAATTCATACTGCATTATAACTTTCCACCTTTCTCTACAGGAGAAGCCAAATTCCTGCGTGGTACCAGTCGCCGGGAAATAGGTCATGGTAACCTCGCTCTACGAGCTCTTAAGCCCGTTTTACCCAACGGAAATGAAAACCCTTATACCATTCGTGTAGTTTCCGATATTCTTGAATCAAATGGCTCATCATCAATGGCTACAGTTTGTGCAGGTACGCTCGCACTTATGGATGCCGGTGTGAAGATCACCAAACCTGTTTCCGGTATAGCAATGGGTTTGATAGCCAATCCTGAAACAGAAAAATATGCTGTACTTTCTGATATTTTAGGTGATGAAGATCACCTGGGTGATATGGACTTTAAAGTTACAGGTACCCGAGATGGAATTACTGCCTGCCAGATGGATATTAAAATTGAAGGACTTAGCTTTGAATTGCTTGAAAAAGCTCTTGATCAGGCCAGAACCGGAAGGTTACATATCCTTGATGAAATGCAGAAAACACTTTCTGAACCCCGTGAAGATTACAAACCGCACGTTCCACGAATTGTTAAGATGAGCATACCCAAAGAGTTTATTGGTGCAATTATTGGCCCTGGCGGTAAGGTAATCCAGGAAATGCAAAAAGAAAGCGGATGTACCATAGTTATTGAAGAAATCGGCGATTATGGTGTTATTGATATCGTTTCTGATGACAAAGAATCTATTGATTTTGTAATAGAAAAAATAAAGGGAATAACTGCAATTCCTGAAATAGGTGAAGTTTATACCGGTACTGTAAAAAGTGTTGTTCCATTCGGAGTATTTGTTGAAATAATCCCCGGAAAAGAAGGACTGCTTCACATCTCTGAAATTGAATGGAAACGTCTTGAAACCATCGAAGACAGCAATATAAAAGTTGGAGACACACTGGAAGTAAAACTTCTGGATGTAGACAAAAAAACCGGCAAACTAAAGCTTTCACGCAAAGCTCTGCTGCCCAGGGATAAATCAGATTCTCAGGATACCGGCCGCGAAGAAAGAAGAGAAAACAGGCGTGATGACAGACGCGACGACAGAAGAAATCGCAGAAATTAATTTTCTTTATATTCACATTTTCAGCCCGTATGTTGGTGTAAAAAACCTTTCATACGGGTTTTTTGCAGAAACATTGTATGAAATTGAAAGCAGTCAATCAGAATTTCTTTTTAATTTTGGCGTTAAATAAATTGATAGATCTTCATTTAAAAACCGATCCATGGCACACCTTGTATCTCCATCACTTTTGGCAGCAAACTTTCTCAATCTCGAAAAAGATATCCGTATGGTTAATGCAAGCCAGGCCGACTGGTTTCATGTGGATGTGATGGACGGACATTTTGTACCCAATATCAGCTTTGGGTTTTCCATTATCTCACAAATAAAATCCATTGCAACAAAGCCGCTGGATGTGCATTTAATGATTTCCAATCCGGATCAGTATATTGAAGAGTTTAAAAAAAGTGGCGCCGACCATCTTACTGTGCATTATGAAACATGTCCCCACCTTCATAAAAGCATACATTCTATAAAGGAAAATGATATGAAGGCAGGTGTAGTTATCAACCCCCATAACCCTGTAAGCCTGTTAAGCGATATTGTTGCCGATGTGGATATCGTTCTGATCATGTCCGTAAACCCGGGATTTGGAGGCCAAAGCTTTATTCCTGCTACATATGAAAGAATTAGTGAGTTAAAGGAGCTGCTCATCAGAAAAAACAGTAAAGCACTTATTGAGGTCGATGGCGGTGTGGATAATTCCAATGCACAAAAACTGGTTGATGCAGGAACCGATATTCTTGTAGCAGGCAGCTTTGTATTTGGGTCACAAGATCCGCCAAAAACTATCCAGGACCTGAAAAACTTCAAGGTAAGCCTATGAATCCTATCAGATTTTTTGCAATTGTTCTGATCTTATCATTTTCAATGGTTTCGTGCGGGATCATAGGTTCTGACAATCCGTGTGAAAAATATATAGAGAAACAACGAATGATAGATATTCTTACCGAGGCGTATCTTCTGGAAGCCCATATAAGTCATCAACAAACAGCAACAAATATCAGGGATTCTTTGCCGCATTTATACGGTGGGCTTTTACAAAAATATAATGTTACTGCTGAACAATTTGAGTTGGCTTTTGAATGTTATATGCTCGATCGCATTCTTATGAATAACGTGCTGGACGAAGTTTTGAGTAATCTGAGTATTGCCCGCAGTAAAGCAGATGAAAAGAAAGAGGAGGAAGAAATAGAAGAAGATGCCATCTCCACAGATACTATTCCCGCAAATATAATTCTGAACTAGTACATTTCAGGATGAGTAATCTAACGTTTATAAAACCTGCCTGTAAAACTTTCAAGGGTAGCGTCATCATTGGTAGTATAGGAAAAAGAGATCTCTTCATTGCTATAGGTTCCACTACCTTGTATTTCTATGGTGCCATCGCAGATGTTTTGCCTGGGAATGGTCATTGTACTCCCGGTGATCAATGCCCTGGCTTGTTCTGAATTACCCTGCAGGTTGAAGTTTTGAATCAGAATTTCAGCTGAATTATCCGGATTTCGTGTTATGATAACCTGATAATTCCAGCCCCCCCTGAAATACTTCCCTCCTCTTCACATCTCCACGTACCCAGAAATTTTTCTACAGGATCTCCGAATAAATCATCAAGGTCTTCATCAGTACATGATGATAGAGAAATTAATGAGCCAAGCAAAAAGAAAAGCAGAAGTCTGGAGTATTTTTTCATGGCACCGGTTTTTAAAGAATTACAAACTTAAGTAAATTGTCTTTTGGGATATTTATGGGAATAACAAATACCAAACCAATTTACACCAAATTGTCTAAAACTTGATCATCTGCTTTATTCGGAAGAGTAATCTTTAGCAGGGGTTCCTTTTCCATGGCGCGTTTGATGGCAAATATGGCCTCATCGTTTCGTGCCCAGCTTCTGCGGGCAATACCGTTATTTACATCCCAGTGCAGCATGGATCTTAACCTGCGGTCAGCATCTTCGCTGCCGTCGAGTAACATTCCGAATCCTCCGTTTATTACTTCTCCCCAACCAACACCACCACCATTGTGGATAGAAACCCAGGTGGCACCACGGAAACTATCACCTATCACATTATGAATGGCCATATCAGCGGTAAATTGCGAACCGTCGTAGATGTTGGAAGTTTCCCTGTATGGAGAATCAGTGCCCGATACATCATGGTGATCGCGACCCAGAATAACCGGCGCTGATATTTTTCCTTCTTTGATGGCTTTATTGAATGCAGCTGCAATCCGGATACGACCTTCTGCATCGGCGTAAAGTATACGTGCCTGCGAACCCACAACCAGCTTGTTTTCTTCCGCCTGGCGTATCCATAACAGATTATCGGCAAGCTGTTGTTTGATCTCTTCCGGGGCTTCCTTCATCATTTCTTCCAAAACGTTGCCGGCAATTTTATCGGTAACCTTTAAATCTTCAGGATCAGAAGAAGCACAAACCCAACGGAAAGGACCAAACCCGTAATCGAAACACATGGGACCCATGATATCCTGCACATAAGATGGGTACTTATATTTGCC
>SLOJ01000173.1 GCA_007132585.1 Bacteroidales bacterium
AACAATAAGGTTACTTGCAAGTATGATGAAAACAACAAAAAACACCAGCCCTAAAAATATTTTAAGGAAGGAAATACGGCTGAATGGTTTTTTTATGTGCTTTCTCATGTATGACAAAAATATAAAATCCAATTGATACCGTATGATCTGACTGAAAAATTTTATTGTTCCAATGAATTTTTTGAAAACCGGTAAATCTATTTGTGCGTGATTACTGCCTGACAACTAACTGATTAGTTGTTGCAGATTATCTGCATTTGGGTTTAAACTGATTATAAATTAGGTTTTCCAATGAAAATTCAGAAATAATTCTTGTACATTTAAAAATCTAACTTGAGCCATATTACATTGAATGTCATTTCTGTGATAATTTGAAAGCAGATTATCAAAATTGTTTGCAATTTATTTCGAATTTAAAAATAATAATTATAGATTTGCCCGTATTAACACTATTATATTAAAAAACTATTATTATACAAAATAAAAATACAATGGCAAAACGAGGAGATGTTGTCATCGACATTGAAAAATGCAAAGGTTGTGAAGTTTGTATTTCAGCCTGTCCTAATGATGTGCTTTCACTGGCACCCCAGGTCAATAACAAGGGGTATCATTATGCAATAAAGGTAAACGATGATTGCATTGGATGCGCAAACTGTGCTGTGGTTTGCCCTGATGCTGTAATTACAGTTTACCGTGAAAAAAAATAGCACATATTATAAAAAATTACAGTTATCAAAAATAACTTATAAAGATGAAAGAATTAAGATTAATGAAAGGCAATGAAGCATTGGCCGAGGCTGCAATAAGGGCCGGTGCTGATGCTTATTTTGGTTATCCTATTACACCTCAGAGTGAGGTAATAGAATATCTTATGGCCAACAGGCCTGAAGATCGTACAGGTATGGTGGTATTGCAGGCAGAGAGTGAAATTGCTGCAATAAACATGGTGTATGGTGCTGCAGGCTGCGGTAAGAAAGCCATTACCACATCATCCAGTCCGGGAATAAGTTTAAAGCAGGAAGGACTTTCCTATATTGCGGGAGCAGAGCTTCCTTGCGTTGTTGCGAATGTGGTACGTGGTGGCCCCGGCCTGGGTACCATCCAGCCATCTCAGTCTGACTACTTCCAGTCGGTAAAAGGTGGCGGACATGGCGATTACAAACTTATTGTACTTGCTCCCAATAGTGTTCAGGAAATTGTGGATTTCACCAGGCTCGCTTTTGAGCTTGCTTTCAAATACCGCAATCCTGTTATGATCCAGTCTGATGGTATCATTGGCCAGATGATGGAAAAGGTGGAACTCTTTGAGCAAATACCCAGGGTTGAGCCTGACTACGATTGGGCCACCCTCGGTCGTAAGAATGGTAAACCCGCAACATTTATCACCTCACTTCAATTGCAGGCTGAAGAACAGGAAAAAGTAAATCTCAGACTTCAGGCCAAATACCGCGAAGTGGAAAAGAATGAGGTACGATATGAAACTTACAAATGCGATGATGCAGAATATCTCCTTACTGCCTTTGGTTCATGTGCCCGAATCACCAGAAAAGCGATGGAAATGGCAAGAGATAAAGGATACAAAGTTGGCCTCCTGCGTCCGCAAACACTTTATCCTTTTCCCGTTGATGCTTTTAATAAACTGGCAGAACAAGTAAAGGGTATTCTTAGTGTGGAAATGAATGCCGGGCAAATGATTGAAGATGTTAAGCTTGCTGTTAATGGCAAGACAAAAGTTGAACACTTTGGCCGTTTTGGAGGCATGATTCCAAGCCCCGATGAAATTCTTAATGCATTAGAACAAAAAATAATTGGAGGATAATTATGTCAGAAAACTTAATAAAACCCGAAAATCTTGTTTACAAGAAAACAGATGCAATGACTGATCGTGTGCTGCACTATTGTCCAGGTTGCGGACATGGCACGGCACATCGTATACTTGCAGAAGTAATTGATGAAATGGGCATACAAAACGAAACTATTGGCGTAGCGCCTGTAGGTTGTTCTGTTTTAGCCTATTATTATTTCAATGTGGATATGCAGGAAGCTGCTCATGGACGTGCACCAGCCGTTGCTACAGGAATTAAAAGGGTATTCCCCGAAAAATATGTATTCACTTACCAGGGTGACGGTGACCTTGCAGCTATTGGTACTGCAGAAACTTTGCATGCCTGTAACAGGGGAGAAAATATATTGATTGTATTTATCAACAATGGTATATACGGTATGACAGGTGGTCAAATGGCACCAACCACACTGGCAGGAATGAAAAGTTCAACATCTCCATTTGGCAGAGACATTAAAACCATGGGCTCACCCCTTAAAATGACAGAGCTGGTTGCCCAGCTGCCAGGTACATATTTCGTTACACGCCAGGCGGTTCATAAACCCGGCAATGTGCGTAAAACAAAAAGGGCTATAAAAAAGGCCATGGAATATCAGAAACTTAACAAAGGAACCTGCTTTGTGGAAATTGTTTCCAACTGTCCTTCCAACTGGAAAATGACTCCTGTACAATCTAATAAATGGATGGAAGAGAATATGTTTCCTTATTATCCTCTTGGAGATATTAAAGTACCTGAAGAAAAATAAAAAAATATATCAATCATGACCGAAGAAATAATTATTGCCGGATTTGGTGGACAGGGAGTTTTGTCAATGGGGCAAATTCTCTGTTATAGCGGAGTAATGCAAAACAAAGAAGTGAGTTGGATGCCTTCTTACGGCCCCGAAATGCGCGGTGGAACCGCAAACTGCACTGCCATTATCAGCGATGAACAAATCAGCTCACCCGTGCTCAATACATTTGATACCGCCATTGTACTCAATCAGCCTTCAATGGATAAGTTTGAAGATGCTGTGAAACCTGGCGGATTGCTTATTTATGAGAAAAACGGAATGACGCGCAAGCCCAAACGCACCGATATAGATATTTGTGCAATTGGTGCTTATGATGAATCTGTAAAAATGAAGAACACCAAGGTTTTTAATATGATTGTAATTGGCGGATTTCTGAAAATAAGACCCATTATTGATATAGAGAATGTGATAAAAGGTCTTGAAAAAGTATTGCCTGAACGCTATCACAATTTGATACCGCTTAATGAAGAAGCGATAAGAAAAGGAATGGAAATTATTTCGGTTGAGCATAAACTCAACTGATGTAACACCGATTTTTTTATTTAACTGGCTTTCCGCTGGCAATTGAGCGGGAAGCCAGTTTTGTAAGAATACCTTTTATCAGTTAAATACAAATGTATTTTTAAAAAGTTGAAACAGATTGTTCCCATAGAAATACTGGCAATCAATCACCTGGGTTACCATATAATGGTTAAGGGTGAAGCAAATGCATACAAAATGCATTTTTTGATTGATACAGGGGCTACAATTACTGTGATGGATTTACAAAGAATAAAAACTGTTTATCCGGATTCAGAAATCAAACCTTACAACAATTTTTTTATGGGAATTGGTACTTCAAAAATTGATACTTATTCAACCATACTTAATGAATTTAATATAGGACATTGTAAAATTCTGAATCAGGAAGTAATTCTTATTGATATGGTGAGTATAAATAAGGCATATGCTGTATTTGACCTTCCACGTATTGATGGTGTTATAGGCGGTGATATTTTGTATCGCCATCGTGCTGTGATCAACTATAACAAAGCTTTACTTGAGATGGAAGAATAATTCATTTTATTCCTGCTTTTCCCTAAAAATTTTCCCATTGAGAAAAATTACTCTAAATTTGCGTTCAGTTTTACGGGTACTATGAAAGTCATTGTTTTTAAGCTGCTTCAACACTTTTTCATTTGTACATTTTAAAAAGTTAGGAATAAATAACTTTATCCGTTGTAAATTAGCCTGTGAAGTTCTATCTTTGCAGCCCTTTTAAGAAAGATAAATTCAAAAAAATACTGTTTACCCTATAATTTCATAAGAGAAAACAAATGGGGTTAAAAATTAAATTTTAAAAATAGATAAGATGCAGAACAAAGGTTTGATTCGATTTTTTGCCATTGCGTTTGCTGTGGTATGTCTGTACCAGTTGTCGTTTACCTATTTCTCAACAAGGGTTGAGCGCGACGCAAAGGAATATGCCCGAAGTGAAAGAGTTCAGTCTATTGCAAGAGATCTGGCTGCAGGAGATGAACTTGCCGAGTTGGTTTTAATGGACTCCCTTGCTGGTATATATGAACGCTTCTATCTGGATTCAATGAAGGGAGAAGTAGTTTTTAACCTGGGTATAAGAAAATATACCTTTCAGGAAGTGAAAGAAAGGGAAATTAACCTCGGACTTGACCTTCGGGGTGGTATGAACGTGACCCTCGAAATTTCAGTTCCCGAAATTATACGTGCACTGTCAGGAAACAGCCAGGATCCAACCTTTCAGCTGGCTATGGAAAACGCTATGCAGGCACAACGTGGCAGCCGTGAGGATTTTGTAGATCTTTTTGGAAGAGCATTCCGTGAAGCAGACCCCAATGCAAGTCTTGCTGCTATATTTGCTACTCCTGAAATGCGCGACAGGATAAACTTCAACTCAACCAATGAAGAAGTTTTAAGAGTGCTTCAGCGTGAGGTAGATGATGCTATCGACCGCTCATTCCAGATTTTGCGTACACGTATTGACCGGTTTGGTGTTGCACAACCCAATATCCAGAAGTTACAAACATCAGGACGTATTCTGGTTGAATTGCCTGGTATTAAAGAACAGGACAGGGTCAGAAGACTCCTGCAGGGTACTGCCCGACTCGAATTCTGGGAAACCTTTGAATTCTCTGAACTTTATCCCTTTTTTGCTGAAGCAAATGAAATATTGAGAGAAACATCTCCCGAACCCGTTGAAGTTGCGGAAGAAATCATTGAAGAACCTGAAGTGGAAGAACCGGTTATTGAAGAAACTGATGAACTGGAAGAACTACTTGCAGAAACACCAGAGCAGGATGAGGATTTGGACGATGAACTGCTTGAATTGCTCGGCACCGATGTTGATGAAGAACTGAGCATGGATTCTGATATGGCAAGACAAAATCCTTTGTTTGCTATCCTTAATATGAACATTTTTCTAGACCCCCAAACCAATCAGCCGTTTTTAGGTAATGGACCAATGGTGGGAAGTGCTGCTATTGCAGATACTGCAAGGATAAACAATATGCTTCGTCAGCCAAATGTCAGGAGCTTGCTCCCCAGAGAGTTAAAACTTTTATGGACTGTTAAACCACAAGGCAGTGCTGAAAATGTACTTCAGCTTGTCGCTATAAAGGTACCTACACGTGGTGACCCACCTTTAACAGGTGATGTTATTGTAGATGCCCGCCAGGATTTTGATCATACAACCGGAGCTGCTAATGTATCAATGACCATGAACAGCGAAGGTGCGCGTGAGTGGAGAAGGCTTACTGCGGCCAATATTGGCCAATCGATTGCTATTGTTTTAGATGATTATGTATATTCATTCCCTACAGTTCAAAGTGAAATATCAGGAGGTCGTTCTCAAATTAGCGGCAATTTTACAGTTGCTGAAGCACAGGACCTGGCCAATATTCTCAGGGCCGGTTCATTGCCTGCCTCTGCACGAATAGTGGAAGAAAATATCGTAGGACCGTCATTGGGTAGAGAAGCCATATCAAGCGGACTTATTTCATTCCTGATAGCATTCTTTATAGTTCTGATATACATGGCCATATATTATAATCGTGCGGGCATGGTAGCTGACCTTGCCCTGGTAACCAATATCTTCTTTATTTTCGGGGTGCTCGCGTCACTGGGAGCTGTACTTACATTACCCGGTATTGCAGGTATTGTGCTTACCCTCGGTATAGCAGTGGATGCCAACGTAATTATTTATGAGCGTATCCTGGAAGAGCTAAGGGCCGGTAAGGGACAAAAACTTGCCATCTCCGATGGTTATAAAAATGCTTATTCGGCCATTATTGACGGTAATGTTACAACATTACTTACAGGTGTGGTTCTGTATATATTTGGTTCAGGGCCGGTACAAGGTTTTGCTACAACCCTTATAATTGGTATTCTTTCGTCATTATTTACCGCAATTTTCCTTTCGAGGCTCATCTTTAGTTTCTGGATCGAGAAAAATGTTGCTATTAATTTTGATTCAAAAATCTCTAAAGATGTTCTTACCAAAGTAAACTTCGATTTCATTGGTGTTCGGAAGAAGTTTTATGTGTTTTCAGCAATAGTTATTATTGTTGGTATAGGTTCACTGTTTGCAAGAGGTTTGAGCTATGGCGTTGACTTTTCCGGCGGCCGTTCTTATGTGGTGAGATTTGACCAGGACATCAATACTGTGGAAATGCGCGCAGCTCTTATTGATGAGTTTGGCGAAGTTCCCGAAGTAAAAACTTTTGGTCCTTCTAACCAGGTGAAAATTACAACAACTTTCCTTATCGATGATGATTCCAATACCGCTGATTCACTGGCTGAAAGAAGACTTTTTGAGGGTATAAAAGAGTTTTTTGATACACCTATATCCTATTCAGAATTCATTTCAGATGATGATAAGATCATTGGTCGTATGAGTTCGCAAAAAGTAGGACCCACTGTTGCAGCTGATATTCAGCGGGGCGCTGTATTAAGTGTATCAATTGCCTTGATAATCATCTTCATGTATATTGCTGCGAGGTTTAAGAAATGGCAGTTCGGTGTAGGAGGGCTGGTTACACTTGCTCACGACTCATTGATTGTTATTTCACTATATTCCCTGTTGTACAACGTTGTTCCCTGGACCATGGAGATTGATCAAACATTTATTGCGGCCATACTTACCATTATCGGTTATTCGGTTAACGATACGGTAATTATTTTTGACCGGATCAGGGAAAACAATAACCTTTATCCGAAACGAGATCTGAAAACAAATATCAACAATGCATTAAATGCCACACTATCGCGAACATTCAATACATCAGGTACAACGCTTATTGTATTGTTTATCATTTTCCTTTTTGGAGGCGAAGTGATTCGTGGTTTTGCATTCGCTCTTATGATGGGTGTTGCCATTGGTACTTATTCATCACTGTTTAATGCGACTCCTATTGCCTATGATCTAATTACCCGTAGGCAAAACAAAAAGGGCAGATCATAATTAGTAAAATGCACTATCAATACACAGAGGCTGCTTCTAAACAGGAGTAGCCTCTTTTGGTTTATAAATATGGCTAAAAAGTTATCCGTAAAGCATGTTTATTGCTTGCTTTGTTATAAATTTGCGTTATAAATCCAATATATGAATATTCCAATTTTTTCCATATTATTATTTGGCATCAGTGGTGGTGAAATATTCATCATAGTTTTGCTGATTTTGATCTTTTTTGGCCCCAAAAGAATACCTGAGATTGCCAAAACGCTTGGTAAAGGTATAAATGAAATAAAAAAAGTTCAGAAGGATATCAATGCAGAAATTAATCGTTACTCTGATGAACTTGAGAATCCTGTAAATCAAGTTAAGGAAGATATTGAAGGCTTTAGCAAGGGACTTAACAAAGCTGCAGAAATAAACCCTTCAGAGAGTGATACCGGTAAAAACAAAGCTGAAGAAAAGCCGGATGATGACCAACAAACTCAACAGGATGACAAACTCCCTTATCCGTATAACCAGATCAGTGATGATGAGCAGGAAGATTCAAACAGCGAAGATCAAAGCAACCAAACCGATAA
>SLOJ01000082.1 GCA_007132585.1 Bacteroidales bacterium
ATATAAACGCCAGTGAAGAGGCAAATACGGCAAGTTTTACAAGTGCCCAGATTGCTTCTGATGAGGGGCGGGTTATAAGAAAATCCTGGAAATCGAATATCAGAAAAACCGGAAGAAAAAAAATGGCCCCAAGAAGGTTCTGGGTTTTGATGATAGTTGCAGAAGAATACTTCATAGCCAGTTTTTTAAGAAAAATGATATTTACCAGCGCTGAAAAAACAGCAAAGAATAATAATAAAACACCACGAGGAGATGCACTGAATTTGAATTCAAAATCAAGTACCATAATCAACACCCCGGTAAAAGAAATAAAAAAGCCCAGGATATTGATTCCGGAAAGTTTCTCGCCAAATGCAATATATCCGAGGAATGGAGTGAAAACTGGTATGGTTGCAATTATAACCGCTGCAATGGTTGGAGAAACAAGCTGCAGGCCAAAGCTTTCTCCTATGAAATAAAAAAACGGAGAAAACAAGGATAGCCAGAAGAAAGAGACATAATCATTTCTCCGGATCTTTTCTCTTTTTCCGAATAACCCTAGTAGTGCATAGAGTAAAACAGATGAAAGAACAAGTCTAAAGAACATTGTTGCCGATGGGCTGTAATATTCAAAAACTACTTTCATCCATACGTATGAAATACCCCAAAAAGAGATAGCAAGTATAGTAAGAAGATAAACCAGGTAAATATTTCTTTGCATTAATTTGGTTAATTATAAAAGAAGGGCAAACCTACATAAAATTTTATTCTATTTGATGATATTTTGATTTGATTGAAACATATTTCTTTACAGGATAACATACGCATTGTATTTTGATTCAACAAATCCTGAAACATTTGAAAATTAATAAAGTATGAAATAATAATTGCTGTAAATTTTATTAACAAATGGTTGAAAAATAATTCATGAATACCATACGAATATTGGTTTTTTTTGTATATTGCAGCTAAGCCAAAGTTCATAAATATGATTGTTATGACCCCTCTTAAGAAATTTACATTAGAGTTCCCCATGAAAGTATCTCCCAGGCTACTTTATACACTAATAAGCACTTCTGAAGGGCTTGCACGCTGGTTTGCCGAAAAAGTAAATGTTAAAGAAGACGTTTATGATTTTGAATGGGAGGGAAGTCTGCAAACTGCAAAACTCATTGAGTCAAAAGAACCTGAGTACGTAAAATTTGAATGGACAGATGATTTCCATGAAGGATTTATGCTTGAAATGCGTATTACTCATGAGCCGGTTTCAGGTGAGTCTGCTTTAATAGTAAGTGATTACTCCGAAGAAAATGATATGGATTTTACTCAAATGTGGTGGACAACCCAGGTAGGCCGCTTGCAGAGAATGTTTAATAATTGATTCTGAAATACTACTCTACACTTATAATAATAAATTACAAGGGGGGCGCATCCAGTTTAAACCAATCTTTCACAAAATCAGTATAATCATCAGGTGCCTTGTAATGCTTGAATTCATTCGTACGCGAGATATATCTGTAATCTTTTTCCCACTTATGTATATTTTGCTTTATTTCCTTTATGGCTGCCATAATGGTATGCAGTTCATGATCAGTCATGGTTGGGTGAAGCGACAACCTTATCCAGCCAGGTTTTTCTGATAAATCTCCGGTATTGATTTTTGTAGTGATATTTTTTGAATGTTCATAATCTACGTTGAGCATAAAATGACCATAGGTTCCGGCACAGGCACATCCGCCTCTTACTTGTATTCCATAGCGGTCATTAAGTAGTTTTACAAAAAGGTTATAATGAACATCATCAAAATAAAAGGAAATAACCCCAAGTCTTTCACGCGTATTATCGGCAAGAATTTTTAGTCCGGGTATCTTATCCATCTCTTGGAGAGCCATTTTTAACAACTGATCTTCGCGTTTGTGTATATTCTCAACACCCATCTGATCTTTAAGATCAATGGCCAGGGCTGCTTTTATGGTTTGCAGGAAACCCGGAGTACCTCCGTCTTCTCTTAGCTCAATATCGTCAATATATTTATATTCACCCCACGGGTTAGTCCAGTCTACAGTACCACCTCCGGGGTTATCGGGTACATCTGAGTTGTAAATGGATGAGTCAAAAATCAACACCCCCGGTGTGCCGGGCCCCCCAAGAAACTTATGGGGCGAAAACATTACCGCATCGAGCTTTTCCATCGGATCTCCCGGGTGCATATTGATTTCATCATAAGGAGCGCTTGCAGCATAATCAATAAAACATATTCCTTCATACTCATGCATAATACGCGCCAGCTCGTATATGGGAGTACGGATACCCGTTACATTTGAACAGGCTGTAAAGGATCCTATCTTTAGCTTCCTGTCTTTATGTTTTTCAAGTTCGTGGCGTAATTCATCAGTGTCAATCAACATGTCGTCTCCTGGTTTGATTACAACAATATCGGCAGTGGTTTCAAACCATGATGTGTGGTTAGAATGGTGCTCCATATGGGAAATAAATACCACAGGTCGTTCACTTTCCTGCATACATTTACCCACAGAAAGCTTTCCGCAAATTCTCATTCCAAGGATGCGCTGAAATTTATTGATAACGGTGGTCATACCACTACCGGCAGTTATGATAACATCCTGAGGGCCGGCATTTACATGTTTTTTTATTTTTTTATGGGCATAGTGATAGGCATTTGTCATTAATATACCGGTTTCACTCGCTTCGGTATGGGTATTACCCACAAAAGGACCAAATTTTTCTTTCATGGTATTTTCAATTGGTCCGTAAAGCCTGCCACTGGCAATCCAATCAGCATAAATTAATTTTTGAATACCGTAAGGTGATACAAAGGTTTGATCAATGCCTACAATATTCTTTCTGAACTTTTCAAAATACTTTTCACTTACTTCTAACATGTCTGTGGATTTAGCTGCAAATGTGCAAAAAAAAACTGTAATATTTTATGAGATTTTCTATATATGTAAGTTTCATCATGTTAAAATCATGCTGTTCAAAGGTGTTTCATGTATTTAATTGAAAGAACTATAAGGTTTTCTTTTGGCTGCGAATATTGTTACTTTTATAAAGTTTATTAAAAAAAGAACTGAAATGATTGTTTTTTAAGAAATCCGGCGGAATAGAGTATTACCTCCCTAAACAAAGTTTTAATTTTTTCTGTTTAGCAAATATTTAAACACAATACTGCATCAAGGTATAATTTTTGATACTAATAATTTTGTTAGCATACCCAATATGTTTTGAATTTCAGATAATTCTCATTGAAAAATATAATGATTATGGCACATAAAAGTTTTTTTAAAAGAATAATGTCAGGTAACATATTAATGTTATTTCTTGCTCTTTGGATTCTTCTGGATGCATCACCATTATACTCACAGTATTTCGGAAGAAATAAACCCAGTTACAGAAGTTTTGAATTTCAGGTGTATGAATCACCTAATTTTACCATTTATCATTATTTTGAAAATGATTCGGTAATAAACTCCATTGCCAACCAGTTTGAAAAGTGGTATATCAGGCATCAGAAGCTTTTTAAAGATACTTTTGAGACTCCCAGTCCTATTCTGGTTTATCATAATCACCCCGAATTTCAGCAAACTACTGCTATTGGAGGTATGATCGGAGTGGGAACACAGGGGGTTACTGAAGCACTTAAAAACCGGGTTGTAATACCTGTTCTGGAAACCAATGCACAAACCGACCATGTAATTGGCCACGAGTTGGTTCACGTATTTCATTTCAGAGCTCTGTTCATTGACGATTCACTTTCACTGAACTCACTCAGAAATCTGCCTTTATGGTTGGTAGAAGGCATGGCTGAATATTTTTCTATTGGAAGTGTGGATGCACATACCGCCATGATTATAAGGGATGCCGTAATAAGAGACGAATTTCCTTCATTACGTGATATGACGCGCGACTATTCCTACAATCCTTATCGTTACGGTCATGCATTTGTAGCTTTTCTTGGCAGAACCTGGGGTGATGATGTAATAGCTCCACTTTACCGCGAAACGGCAAAGTTTGGATATGAGCGGGCAATGGAACGTATAATCGGATTAAATGCTACCACGGTTTCAAATCTTTGGAAAAGTGCTACAGAAAATCATTTTCAGCAATTTCTTACAGATAGTGCCATGCTTGAACCAGTTGGGGTAAGGAGAATTGATGATTCAAATGCAGGTAATTTAAATATTTCACCGTCTCTAAGTCCCGATGGTAAGCATGTGGCCTTTTTTTCTGAAAAAGATCTTTTTTCACTTGATTTGTACCTGGCTAATACTGAAACCGGCCGGATTATCAGGAAGCTATCAAGCAGTACCCGCAGTGCAGATATTGATGCATTCAACTTTTTTGAATCAGTGGGAACCTGGTCACCTGATGGTTCAAAGTTTATTCATGTGGCAGTTAAGCAAGGTCAGAATCAACTTGTGGTTGTAGATGTTAATCGACCCAGAAGGACCAGGCATATATCTGTTGATGAAGTACCTTCGCTGAACAATCCCAGCTGGTCGCCCGACGGAAAGCATGTTGTTTTTTCAGGACTGATTGAAGGTATTGGAAACCTGTATATGCTCAACATGGAAACCTTTGAAGTTGAAAAATTAACCAATGACAGGTATTCTTATATTCAACCCAGTTGGTCACCCGACGGTCGTTATCTTGCAATATCTACCGACCTGCTTCCCGAACGGTTTAATCCTGATACTTTGAGTTATTCTTTTAACCTGGCACTAATGGATATGGAAAGTCCTGAAAGAAAGGTCAGGGTGCTGGATGTTTTTCCATCAGCTCAAAATCTTAACCCACAATTTGATTCTGAACAGGAGGGTTTATATTTTCTTTCTAACCGTGATGGATTTCGTAACCTTTATTATTACAGCCTTGATGATGGGAAAGTGTATCAATTAACCAATTTGTATACCGGCATAAGTGGTATTACCCATCTTTCTCCGGCAATTAGTGTAGCACGTAATTCAGGAGAAATAGCCTACAGCCATTTTTCTGAAGGAAATTATTTCATTTATACAGCAAACAAAGATGATTTCAGCTTTACCGAAGTGGACCCCATGTATATCAATATGGAAGCTGCTACACTGCCCCCCATTAGCAGATCTTCGGAGCCCATAGTAGACGATTTCATCAATGTTGAAAAAAGAGATAGTGTTTTTCCCGTCGATTCTTTTGATGTAAAACCTTTCAGGCCACAATTTGGACTGTCATACATTGGCAGCAGTGGAGTAGGGGTTGCCACCAGCCGTTTTGGTACCGGTATGCAAGGTGGTGTGGCTATGATGTTCAGTGACATTGTAGGACATAATCAATTGTTTTCTGTTTTGGCGGTGAATGGAGAAATTTATGATTTCGGTGGACAGGTGGCGTACTTAAACCAGAAACATCGCATCAATTGGGGTGGCAGTATATCTCATATACCTTATCCTTTTGCATTTTTGCGGGCCGATATAATAGAGGAGAATGGCAGAGAATTTTTGGATTATCAATATGTCATTCAACGAACATTTGAAACCCAATTTGGAGGTTTTGCCTTTTATCCAATTTCTACAACCCGTAGATTAGAGCTATCTGCCAACCATGCCTGGTATTATTTCCGTCAGGATATTTTTCATACTTATTATGAAGCATCTACAGGGTTTTTTGCCGGGCAGGACCGCAGCAGAGGCGATACACGTGATGGGTTTAACATCCAAAGAGTAAGTTTAGGCTATGTGGGTGATAACTCCTACTTTGGAATGGCTTCACCCATGGCAGGACATCGTTACCGGTTCAGCATTGAAAAAATGTTTGGCGAACTGGATATGTATAATGCCATTGCTGATTACAGGAAATATTTCTTCCGTTTACCTTTTAGTGCAGCTTTCCGTATATCGCATTTTGGTCGTTATGGTAATGATGCAGAAAACAATAATCTTTTATATCCCCTTTATCTTGGTTATCCTACTTATATGAGGGGTTATGATTATGGTTCACTCAGCCAGATCAGTGACAGAATACCCGGAGTTGAAAGTCAGGATGATTTCGGAAGTTTTATTGATAACCTTCAGGGAACCCGAATGCTGCTGGGTGGCCTTGAACTTAAAGTACCTTTCACAGGTCCTGAAAGATTGGCTCTGATACCCAGCGGATTCTTTTTCACCGAGTTAGGATGGTTCCTGGATGCCGGATTGGCCTGGCGAGAAGGTCAGAGCATCGATCCTAACTTTACTAACGATACAGAAAATGTTCGTTATCCGGTTTTCAGTACTGGCCCATCACTCAGAATTAATTTATTTGGTGCTCTGGTACTGGAACCATACTATGCAATACCCTTTACGCTTGACAGAAGATTGAAAGGAGTGTGGGGGTTGAGCTTCTGGCCAGGATGGTAGTATGGTTTTTGGGTAAATGGGATATTAAGTTAATTATAAAACGTATTTTTTAATATAAAAATGGTGCCGCATATAAACTGCAGCACCATTTTTTATTTTCAATTAGTGAATACCGTGCATCCATTTTCTTAACAGAGGTGAGATCAGAAAAACTACTACACCCACTCCCAATGATACAAGAAACAGATAATAAAATACATTTGAATAGATGTGTATTGTTTTTGTTGGACCCACAAATGGATTAAGCATACTGCCCGTACTTGCAAAACCATTTTCAGGCTCTTCAATAATTTCGATATTTAACTGCCTCCCATGGGCAATATAAAAATTATGTAGCACATTGATGGTATTAAATGACGTACTAATTGCTGTTGATCTTTGAACTGTGAAATTAAGGGATTCAATGAGTGCAACCGGCGAAAATTCTTCTTCATCTGATACTGTAATTATAAGCGCAACGTCATCAGATAGTTCCGGACGGCTAATATCTCTCATCCTGTAATTTATAGTATCTTTTCTTACCGGAGTTAAATATGATAAGTTATTTGAAGTGTTTGAGATTTCTTCGGATCTATCCGATTCTTCATTGCGTTTAGCATGATAAATGAGCGTATCCTGCTCAATTTGAACATCACCATACAAAGCTACAGGTTCAATTTCAATTTCTGTTAATCTGCCTGTAGGGTCGAGATAGGGAACCCTTAAATCTACAGCCAGTTGATCACCTGGCTTCACACTTCTATGAATAAAAAACACTTCGGGTTTTTCTGCCATTACTTCGGGTTTTTCTGCCATTACATCGATCGCTATTTCAATCGGGTCAGATCTTAGCGTGTCAACTTTTCCATTAACCTCGTTTACATAATAGGTTCTGACAGAAAACTTATCTTTACCCAAAAAGCTTGTTTCAGGTTCATAAGTAAGTCCGGTTTCCATATATTGAGCCGTAGAGGTCAGGCTGGCTATAATACCACCAACATGTTGCGCCATTGCAAAAGATAAGAACCAGGCACCCATAACCATTGATACTATTCTTGCCGGAGCAAGCTTTGTAACCATAGAAAGCCCAACCGGCGAAATGCATAGTTCGCCGGTAGTGTGCAGAAGATACCCCATGAGCAAAAATACCAGAGCTACCATGCCATCGGGTCCTGCCATGCTGGCTCCCAAAACAAATACTCCAAATCCTAGCCCCAGCTGAATAATGCCGATCGCAAATTTAATGGTTGTATTGGGTTCTTTATTTCTTTTGCCCAGAGCAA
>SLOJ01000120.1 GCA_007132585.1 Bacteroidales bacterium
CTGGCATTCATGTTCCAGAAGCGTGATCTTGAGCTGCTGGGCATAGAACAAACCGATCCTATGATGGAACACCTTGAAGTACTGGACATATTCTGGGATAATTTTGAGATGATGGGAGTTTCTCTCATCGACATGGAAGTATGGAAATGGCTGTATGATAACCCCGATGCCGATGCCAATATGCTTAAAGACGCAGTTGTGAAAATAGCCAAAGATGTATGGAATGAATATTATGCTGATGTTTTCGGTGAAGAAGATGTTCCGCTGCTGGCCATTTATTCACACATGATACAATCGCCGCTTTACCTGATGAATTATCCCTATGGACGTTTAATTATGTTCCAGTTGGAAGACTATATTGCAGATAAAGATTTTGCTGAAGAAGTGATTCGCATTTTTTCCATCGGACGCCTAACTCCGCAACACTGGATGGAACGTGCCGTGGGCGAGCAAATAAGCAATGAGCCCATTTTTGCTGCAGTGGAAGATGCACTGGAAATGGTCAGGGATTAAACTTTTTTGACTTAACTTATACCTGATTAAGAAGCCCCATTATCAAAGTGTGGGGCTTCTTTGCCTTAAGCAAAATGAAATATAACTCCGAAATCCTTATCGACATAGTTAAAACAAAAATGCCCTTCGGGAAATATAAGGGCACTTTGCTATACCAGTTGCCCGTTTCTTACCTGGAATGGTTTCAGCGTCAGGGGTTTCCCAAAGGAAAACTGGGAACTCAGTTGCAAACTGTATATGAGATAAAGATCAACGGGCTGGAACAATTATTAAAGCCATTACTTGAAAGAAAATAAAAGTTATTGGAAATGAATCCTGCCACCATCAGCGAAATTAAAAAAGCTCTCTCCCAATTTAATAAAGATGAGATTACGGAAATGTGTCTCCGTCTTGCAAAACTTAGGACAGAAAACAAGGGGTTGCTTACTTATCTTATCTTCGAAGCAGATGATAAGGTACTTTTCATTAAGCATGTAAAAGAAGAGATAGATCATCAGTTCAGGCAAATGAATCATAGCAATATTTACCTTGCAAAAAAAACCATACGCAAAGTTTTGCGTAATACAGACAAATACATCAAATTTGCAGCATCAAAACAGGTTGAGGTGGAACTCCTGATGTACTATTGCAAAAGCCTTAAGGATAGCGGCTTGCCATGGCAAAAACACCCTGTGACATACAATATTTTTGAGCGACAGATTGCAAAAATTGAAAAAGCCATTCAATCCATGCACGAAGACCTGCAATATGATTATGGTCAGGAGCTTGAGAAACTGCTAGGGGAATAAAACCTCATTGAATCAGGAACATTTCTTCCGGCACAAGGCTTTCATCATTGGCCAGGTCAAGTACCCCAAGGAATAATAAAGCTGAAATATCCCTCATAATGTCAGGAGTGAGATTTTCGGGAACATCTCGCGGATCATGATAATACAATGGATTTACCCTGTCGGTAGTGCTCACATGAAGGGTGCGGAAACCATATTGCATAAACACCAGGCCATCGGTTCGTGGTCTTCCCACAGGCATGCTTCCTTCATTGGCACGCAGCGGGCGTCCAATATATTTTTCATTATTTCTTTGAAAATGTTCAAGTAATACCGGGTATGATTCCCCATGCCACAACGCAAGCCCTTCACCGTTTCCTACCATATCAAGATTCATAAACAGCAGTGTTTTTTCGGGTGGAAAGGCAGGATTCTCACAATAAAATTTACTGCCGACCAGCCCTACTTCTTCAGCCCCGAATAAAATGAAAACAACTGACCTTTTCATTTCACCTTTGTACTCAGAAAGTGCCCTTGCTGCGGCCAGCACATCTGCAACTCCCGATGCATTGTCAAGTGCACCGGGAAAATTGAAACCAGGATAACCCTGCCCATCCAGGTGTGCCCCAAAGACAATGGCCTCATGCCTTAACTCAGGATCGTTACCTGGTATGTAGCCTATAACGTTGGCAGTAGTTCCTCTATCATGATGGCGGGTTTCAGATGTTATCTGTGCTGAAAAGTCTGTTTGAAATGAAGCAGGTGCAAACTTTTCCCTGATAACTGAAAGTAATTCAGAATGGGGTTGCCCGAGAATCTTTTCAGTAATACGGTTATCAATATGTGCATAATAAAAATCAGGGAAATAAGGTGCTCCGGGGTTGGCCAGTTTATCAAGGTATAACACCCCACGGGCACCTTGCCTGTAGGCTGTTTCCATCTTGTGCGATCCACTGCTGTATGGGCCCCAGAGGTTCAGAGTATCTGTATTGCTTCCGGTGTATGGAGTGCCACTGGCTATCATTACAATTTTTCCTTCCACATTAATGCCGGCAAAATCATCATATCCCAAATGGGGGGCACTTATACCATATCCGGCGAATATCACTTCAGCAGTTATGCTTCCGTTGGCGGAATTGGCACCAGGGAAATAATCATCGGGGGCAGAAAGTGAAATGGTTTCTCCATCTTTAAAAAGATGAACAGCACCTTTATTAAACACTTCCGTATAGGGCCAGTCGAAATACTGGAAATAGGATCCGTCATCACCCAGGGGTTCAATATCCCAGCTTTTAAGTTGGCCTGCCACCCAGGATGCAACATTCATATACTCCGGACTTCCCGCAAGACGTCCTTTATACTTAGGATCAGACATTTCATACACGTACGACATAAGCTCATCGGATGTAATGCTCTCAAGCACTTCTTCCTTTGAAACCTGGCTCTGTACGGATGATGGGAAAAGCTGCAGAGCCAAAACAAATAATCCGGTGATAAACAAAACTCTGGTGTTGCTGCACATAATATTCTTTTTTCAGATTAGTATTAATAAGTGAGAAAAAGCAAATTTAGATTTTTGTACTTTGCATAAAACAAAATTAAAGGTATTTAACCTTTTACCTGTTGGTTAATCCTGATATGAATACGTAGAAAACCCAGATCTCAAATTGATCATTCCTCACTTAACTGATTATTGGTGTTGTTAAAAAAAATCAAATCATCAACATTAGCCTCATATAAGTGTTTGTAAGATTCAGAAACTTAAAACGGCATATTATTTCTTTACAATTAAATAAATATGCTGAGAAAAATAAATTTTAACTTAATAAAATCAAATTATCATGAGTACAAAAAAATGGTCAGTTGACCCAACACATTCGGAGATTCAGTTTAAGGTAAAACACCTTATGATCACAACAGTAACAGGTTATTTCAAAGAATTTTCAGCCAGTGCTGAAAGTCAGGGTAATGATTTTAGTGATGCAAAAATTTCTTTTGAAGCAAAAACTGCTTCCATAGATACCAATAATCAGGACAGAGATAATCACCTGAGAAGTGGTGACTTTTTCGATGCAGAGAATTTCCCCGTATTAAAGTTTGAATCTGAATCAATGACCAGAAAGGATGACAGCACTTTTGAGCTTAAAGGCAATATGACCATAAAAGATGTAACCAAACCCTTAACTCTTGTTGCGGAATTTGGCGGTGTTATGAAAGATCCCTGGGGAAATGAAAAAGCAGGATTCAGCCTGTCAGGAAAAATCAATCGCAAAGACTGGGGTTTGAACTGGAACGCAGCGCTCGAAAGCGGCGGATTCCTTGTAAGTGACGATGTGCGTATTTTTTGCGAAATACAGCTTGCAGAACAGGCATAATATTTATTACATAAACACTATAACGGATCTTATTAATTCTGCTTACCGTTTTTTATCTCTTAGGAGTCTTTGATATATTAATCAAAGGCTCCTTTTTTTGCATTACCTTAATGATTGGGCCTTCCGGGCCATTCTGAATTTCACAAGGGTCATTTATTCTAATTCAAGATTTTACATTAATTTTGCTGGCAATTACTTGAGTAAATATACTGCTATGCATATTTAACAAAACCAATAAAAATCACTCTTGAAATAAAATTTAAAAAAGCACTACAAATGAAAAAAATCACAGGATTATTTCTTATGGTAATTATTCTGGCCTCATGTGAAGGCCCTAAACAGGACAACCCGTTCTTTTCGGAGTACATAACACCTTTTGGAGTACCTCCGTTTGATGAAATAGAAAATAAGCATTTTATGCCTGCCTTTGAGGAAGGAATAACTCTGCAGGAGGCTGAAATTGATGCTATTACTGACAATCCCGAACCTCCCACGTTTGAGAATACTATTGCTGCACTGGATTACAGCGGTAACCTGCTCAATAAGGTAAGTTCGGTATTTTACAATTATCTCTCATCCAACACCTCAGATGAATTACAGGCCATTGCCCAGGATGTAGCACCGATGTTATCGGCACACAGCGATAACATCAGCCTGAATATGGATCTGTTCGAGAGAATTCAGTCTGTATACGAACAAAAAGATCTTCTGGCGCTTACCGGAGAGCAGGAAATGTTACTGGAAGAAACTTACAAAAACTTTGTAAGAAACGGTGCTGCACTTCCCGAAGAGAAACAGGAGCGCTTCCGTGAGATCAACCAGGAACTATCAACGCTTACACTTCAATTCGGACAAAATGTACTGGCTGATGTAAATAGCTGGCAGATGTTTATTGAAGATGAAGATGACCTTGCAGGACTTCCACAGTCTTTAAGAGATGCAGCTGCAGAAGCTGCTAAGGGCGAAGGTAAAGAAGGACAGTGGTTGTTCACCCTTCAGAACCCCAGTGTAATGCCATTTTTAACATATGCGGACAATCGCGAGTTGAGAGAAAAAGTAAACAATGCATACATCAATCGCGGTAACATGGATAATGATAACAACAACCAGGATATCATTAACCGTATTATAGATCTGCGTATTGAACGCTCACAAATGCTCGGGTTTGAAAACTATGCAGAATTTGCCCTGGCAAACCGTATGGCCCGCACAGTAGAAACAGTTGAAAGTTTTCTGAAAGAACTTTGGGAAGCCGCATTACCCATTGCACACGACGAAGCCGGAATGCTACAGGAGCAAATTGACGCTGAAGGGCACGAATTTGACCTTGCATTCTGGGACTGGAGATATTATGCTGAGAAAGTTCGTAAAGAAAAATTTGACATTGATGAGTCGGAGATCAGCCAGTATTTTGAAATCAACAATGTTCGTGATGGTATCTTTATGGTGGTTGAAAAACTCTGGGGGCTTCAGTTTATTGAGCGCACCGATGTTCCCGTTTATCATCCCGATGCTACTGCATGGGAAGTACTTGAAGCCGACGGCACACACCTGGGAATTCTTTACATGGATATGCACCCAAGAGCAAGTAAGCGTGGCGGTGCATGGATGAGCAGTTACCGCAAGCAACATGTGGATAAAACCGGAAAATTCATTCATCCTGTTATTACCATCGTTTGTAATTTTACCGCACCCACTGCAGGACAACCTGCACTGCTCACCTTTGATGAGATGACTACTTTCTTCCATGAGTTTGGTCATGCCCTGCATGGTTTAATGGCAAACACCCATTATTATAGCTTGTCCGGAACCTCCGTTCCGCGCGATTTTGTTGAACTCCCCTCACAGGTTATGGAAAACTGGGCGAAACATCCTGATGTAATGAAAGAATTTGCCGTGCATTATGAAACCGGCGAAACCATACCCGATGAGCTAATTGACAGGATCATGGCAAGCTCAAACTTCAACCAGGGTTTTGCTACCGTTGAGTTTCTTGCATCAGGATTGCTTGATATGGAATATCATACCCTTACATCTTATGAGCCTTTTGCAGTAGAAGAGTTTGAAGATATGGTAGAAGATAAATACAATATGATGGATGAGATTTACTTCCGTCATGGCAGTACTCATTTTCAGCATATTTTCTCAGGGGGTTATTCTGCCGGATATTACAGCTACATCTGGTCAGGTGTATTGGATGCAGATGCCTTTGAAGCCTTTGTGGAAACCGGTGATCTGTTCCACCAGGAAACAGCGCAGCGCTTCCGCGAGGAAATTCTTGAAAGAGGCGGTACCCGCGATGCCATGGAGATGTACGTCAACTTCCGCGGCCAGGAACCTGATATTGAGCCATTGCTTAGGCAAAGAGGACTTATCAGATAATAAACTTTTGTAGTTTTAAAAAAACCGGAACAGTGAAAATTGTTCCGGTTTTTTAAATCTCTATTTTTTAGCTATAATGCCGGCTACCATTTGCCCTGAAATAATAGAAGGCGGCATGCCCGGCCCGGGAGATGTTAATTGCCCGGTATAATACAGGTTGTAAATCTTTTTGTGATGAATCCTGGGTTTCAGAATGGCCGTTTGCTTTAATGTATTGGCAAGTCCGTAGGCATTACCCTTGAAAGCATTGTAATCGCTTACAAAATCATCTAAACAGAATGATCTTTTATACACGATATGTTGGCGAATATCAACTCCAAGGATGTGCTGCATACGATCGCATATCACATCAAAATATTTTTCCCGTAGTTCTTCACTGTCTTCTATTCCCGGAGCAAGAGGCATCAGCATAAAAACATTTTCTTGTCCTTCCGGTGCAACTGAAGAATCCGTTTTTGAAGGGCAGGAAATGTAAAAAAGGGGATCGGTGGGCCATGCAGGCTCTGTGTAGATCTCTTTGGCATGCAGGTCAAAATCGCGATCGAAGAATAGATTATGATGCTCCAGCCCATCGATTTTTTTGTCCAGACCCAGATAAAACAGCAATGAGCTGGGAGCCATGGTTCGTTTATCCCAGTATTTCTCAGAATAGGATCTGAATTCTTTGGGTAACAGATGTTGTTCAACATGGTGATAATCGGCACCCGCCACAATATAACCAAACTCGTAGCTGCCTTTTGATGTGGTGAAACCGGTAGCCTTCTTACCCTTTACTTCAATGCTTGTGACAGGTTCATTCACATGAAACTCAACGCCCAGTTCTTTGGCAAGACTCACAAACCCTTCAATGATCTTATGCATTCCACCCATGGGGTACCAGGTACCGCCAATCAAGTCGGCATGATTCATCAGACTGTAAAGCGCGGGAGTATTTTCAGGAGTGGCACCCAGGAATAAAACCGGAAATTTCAATATCTCGCGAAGTTTTTCATTTTTGAAAAGCTTTTCAACCTGCGATGCAATAGAAGTAAACATCTGCAGCCTGAAGGCGCTTTTCAGAACCCTGATATCTGCGAATTCGGTAAGTGAAAGACCCGGTTTCCAGACAAACTCTTCCATTCCCACCTTATACTTGTATTCTGCTTCGGCCAGAAATTTCCGGAGACTTTTACTGCTGCCCGGTTCAATCTCTTCAAAAAGCTGTTCCAGCTCATTGAAACTGGCAGGTATAGAAACGATGTCATTCTTGCCAAAAACTACATTATACGATGGATCAAGCCTGACCAGGTTATAATAATCGGATGCCGACTTCCCGAATGTATTGAAGAAATTTTCAAACACCTCAGGCATCCAATACCATGATGGGCCCATGTCGAACATAAAACCCTGTTCTTCAAATTTCCGGGCTCTGCCACCCAAACCTTCATTTTTTTCAAATACTTTTACTGTAAACCCCTCTTTGGCCAGGCTGCAGGCCGCAGCCAGTCCGGCAAATCCGGAACCAATAATACCTGCTGTTTTCAATGCAATACAATTAAATGGAAATCAAATGCTTTTTAAAAATTAGAA
>SLOJ01000105.1 GCA_007132585.1 Bacteroidales bacterium
ATATTATTATTCTGTATGTGAATATTCAGGTATGAAAAGTTCATTACTTTTGGCTTGTTATAATTATTGAAGATTTTTACCGGATCTATCATTTTGTTCGGATAATGGAAATGAACGCTATTAAATGAACAGATTGCATTGAAAAGCAGGCTTCTCGTTGTTTTTGCCTATTAATTTTGATTTACATGAAAGTACTGTATGTTTCTTATGATGGAATGACCGATTTTCTGGGGCGGTCGCAGGTGATCCCTTATATTGAAGAGCTTGCCGACAGGGGGCATAACATACATGTGATCAGTTGTGAGAAAAAGCACATATCAGCAAAAGAAAGAACAATTGTTGACAGACTGTTTACCCAAAAAAATATACAATGGCATCCTTTGCCTTTTTCAGACCATCCTCCGGGATTATCAAAGTTGCTGGATGTTTACAGGATAAAGGAAATGGCCAGAAGATTACACAAACATGAAAACTTCGATTTCACACATTGCAGGAGTTATATTGCTGCCCTGGCCGGCCTTGAACTGAAAAAGAAATATGGTGTCCGGTTTGTTTTTGATATGCGGGGCTTCTGGGCCGATGAACGATTGGAAGGGAAAATATGGAATGATAAAAATCCTGCTCATCTGCTGGCTTACAGGTATTTCAAAAGGAAAGAAAAGCTTTTTTTTGAAAATGCTGATGCCGTGGTGAGTTTGACCCAATCGGGAAAGGACGTTATTGAAACCCTATTTGGCAAGGGAGTCAAAAATAAAACAACTGTAATTCCATGTTGTGTTGATACGGAACTGTTTTCAAGGGAAAAAGTTGCTACAGACTTTCTGCAGCAGTTAAAAAAGAAGCTGAACATAGGTGACAAAGATTTTGTATTGTCTTACCTGGGGTCTCTGGGTACATGGTATATGATTGATGAGATGCTTATATTTTTTAAGAAGTTACTCATTCTTTATCCACAGGCAAAGTTTCTCTTTATCTCGGGAGACGATCCAAACTACATAAAAATTAAGGCACGTAAACTGCAAATAGAAGAAGAACGTATTATATTTTCAAAAGCTTTGCGTGAAGAAGTGCCGGCATACCTTATGTTATCAACCCTTTCGATGTTTTTCATCAAACCTGTATTCTCAAAAAAGGCCAGCAGTCCAACCAAACAGGCAGAGATTATGAGTATGGGAATTCCGGTGGTTTGTAATTCGGGGGTAGGGGACACCGATCTGATCTTTGCGGGAAATGATGTGGGGCTGGTACTGAAAGATTTTTCTGAAGCCGAATTGGAAAGGGTAGTCAGAGAATTGGATAAAATTCTGAATCTTGATCCGGTTCAGATAAGAAATAAAGCCATCCAGTTATTCAATCTGGATCAAGGGGTTGAGAAATATCACACCATTTATTCCGAGATTATGAAATAATAGATTAGGTGAAAAAATAAGGCTGTCCGAAAGCCGCCAGTTGGTCGTTGAGCCTGTCGAAACGACGTCTGATTACAAGTCAGATATCCACTTCTACAGGTGTTACAATGAGTTTATCGAACTGCTCAGTGTCCAAATTAATTCTGACTTTTCAGACAGCCTTATTTTAAAGTAGGAGATTTTAGCAACTAGTTCAAATAAAGCCTGTATGCCAGGTTGATGTTGCGTCCGGGCATTGAAAAATGACGGTCTTCCACCCTTGAGAGGTGGTCGCGGTATTTGGTGTTCAGAATGTTATCTCCGCGTAAAATAATAACATGATTGCCTAAACTGTTGATACGAAAACCTGCTGCCATTCCCAGAAGTGTATATCCGTCTGTAGCATCTTCCTCGGGAGCAACTCTGTTTTGGGTGGCTGCCGACCTGATTTTTGCGCTAATCCATCCCAATCCAAAGTCATACTCTGTTTCGGCTCTGAATCTGAAAGGTGGAATAAATGGCAAATATTCTCTGCTATCAGAATTTCTGCGTGCATTTACATAATCCATTGATATGCCAAATTTCAAACTGTTTATGGGGTTGATATTCATACTGAATTCTCCTCCGTAAAAACGGGCTTTATCGCCGGTATATTCAAAAATGGGAAGATTAGACGCGGGGTCAATATCTCCGGTGGGTTGAAAAATGATGAAATTATCGAATAGGTTAAGGAATGTTGAGACTTCAAATTGTATGAATTGGTTTCCCCAGTTTACGAAAAGGTCTCCGCCATGACCTGTTTCATCCTTCAGGTCGGTGCTGCCCAGTTCGTAAACTCCCGAGCAAAGGTGAGGACCATTGGCAAAGAGTTCTTCCACCATGGGGTTGCGGTGCGAACGGGCAAACTGACCGCCAATTTCAAGTCCATTTAAGGGTCTGTAATTGATGCCCAGTGAACCGGTAAAGTTTGCAGCATTTCTGGTCTGGTCAACATCAGGAAATACTTCATTGGCAATAGCTCCGGTATGCTGAATGTCGAGCCGGGTACCTGCCTGCATGCGTACTTTCCCGCTAAGGGGCACTTCCTGGTAAATAAAAAATCCTGCATTCAAACGGTTTTCACCCGGTGTATAGGCTTCATCACCACCAATATCCAGATTATGACCATGGATGTTAAGTCCTATTGCTCCCCGGTCGAAGATGCTGAATGGCAGGTGTTGAAGGGTCAATGTACTGCTGAAGGCATTTTTATGATGATAAAGTTCTACATCCTGATCCCAACGGCCATCTTCCCATTCCATTTCAAATTCTTCCTGTCTGAGGATGCTGGCATTAAACCTGAGCTGAGCCTTATCAAAGAAACCGGTACGATCAAAATTGAACCTTCCGTTCATGCCATATCGCTGCTGTCTTACCTCCACCTGTTCATAAGGGTCATCCATGTGCTCGGGCAAACCGTAGGTTTGGCTGTTCAAAGACAAGCTTATTCCACCTGACACATTCTCACGCTGTATTCCGAAACCTGTGGCAGCATCGTAGTTGTTCATGTAAGTTCCGGGCATTTTACCTTCGGGAGTGGTAATGTTTCCTGAGTTTCTGTAGGCGAACCTTCCGGTAAATGCATGATTTTGCATGCCCAGGGTGTATCTTGCAAAACCAGCACCCATATTGTTAACAGTAGCTCCCTGTGCTGAGAGGATTCCGGTTGAACCCATATCCCAATCTTCAGGGATATCGCTGGTCATCAGGTTGATTACTCCACCCAGCGCACTGGATCCATACATCAGGCTGGCAGGTCCTTTAACAACTTCCAGGCGGTTGGCAGAAAGGGGGTCCATGGTAAGCGAATGGCCTGCTCCCGATTCGGAAACATCGCCCATGCGTTCGCCATGCTCAAGGATAAGAATACGGTCGCCATCCATGCCCCTGATTACAGGACGGGCAGGTGCCGACCCCAGTGAACGCATGGCAATACCGGGCTCACCATCCAGCATCTCTCCAAATGATACTTCACTGCGTTTCTGCAGTTCTTCACCCACAAAACTCAGGTCTGACTGGTAGCGGAAACCACTTGCGGTAGGTGATGCAGTAAAGACAACTTCATTGAGGGTATAAATACTTGGGGGAACCATAATTTCAATATACATATCATCCATGTTCAGGGGGTTGATTTCCATCCAGGTGGTTTGATAACCCATGCCCCTTACCAGGATACGGGATGATTCAACGGGCAGATTGTTGAACTGAAATTCACCGTTCTTATCCGTAGATACTCCATTATTTGTGTTTTCAATCATGATGGTAATAAATGGTATCGGTATTTTATCATCGGTTGATATTACTTTCCCTTTAAGAATGAAGCCGGGTTCATTTGCTGAAGAAATTTTCATTGAGAAAATTATAAGTAATAATACTAGGATGAGTTTTTTGGAGATGGAAATAGTTTTCATGGAAATCCTTATTTTGGAATGTTAATTATTTAACAGTGCAAAATTAAGATGACTTAACCAGACTGGAAAATAAAAGACATCCCTAAAAATGGGGATTTTGGATGTGGTAGAATTCCCGGGAATCGATATTACAGGTTTAATCCTGGTTTGTAATTTGTTCTGATTAGTTTTCCTGCAGATTATATTTTTTCATTTTTGAATACAGAGTAGTGCGGCTGATACCCAGTCTGCGACTAACCTTCGTAACATTGCCTTCCATTCTGTCAATACAATCCTTAATGGTGAGTTTCTCGATTTCCTCAAGGGTCATGTTGGCAAAGTCATCATTATGAAAACCGTTTTCGACACCGGGGTTGTGACTGGCTACATCCTCCTTTTCCTTTGGGTTATCACCTGTGGGGTTTACAATGTTGAAGCTGCTGATACCATTAAAGTTTACAATATTTTCAACATAATTTTCCAGTTCACGAACATTACCGGGCCAGTTATAATCCATGATTCGGTTGAACAATTCGCCCGAAAGAGAAGGAATAGGTTTGTTAAGTTTTTGTGCTTTTACTTTCAGGAAGTAATTGAAGAGGGCAAGTTTATCTTTGCCTCTTTTCCTCAGGGGAGGAATAAAAAGGGGAATTACACTCAGCCGGTAAAATAAATCTTCGCGAAAGGTGCCTTTTTGTAATTCTTCAACCAGGTTCTTTTTGGTGGCGGCAATAACTCTGACATTCACAGGGATATTTTTTGTACCTCCCACACGTGTAACATAACCTTCTTGCAGAACCCTGAGCAGGTTCACCTGCATGTCAAGTGGCATTTCTCCGATTTCATCCAGAAATATTGTACCACCATTGGCCAGTTCAAACTTACCTGCATGACCGCCTTTTTTCGATCCCGTAAAAGCCCCCTCTTCATATCCGAAAAGTTCACTTTCAATCAGGTTTTTGGGTAATGCCCCGCAGTTTACTGCAATAAATACGGAATTTTTCCTGGGGCTGGCATTATGAATACTTTGAGCTATGAGTTCTTTGCCTGTTCCGCTTTCTCCCATCAGGAGCACTGTAGATGTTGAACTGGAAATTTTTTCAGCATGTTCAATTACCTGGCTGAATTCCGGACTGTCGCCAATTATATCGTTAAAGGTGTAATGAGCCCGCATACCCGTATATTTATTAACCAGGTTAAATATTTTCTGCATACCTTTTATTACCAGTACCATTCCAATAATCTCATCGCCTTTGTCAATAATAGGATAAGCGCTGAGATCATACCGTTCTTTGCTACCATTAATTGGGAAATTGGTTTCCATATCCATATAGGTTTTTCCCCTTTTAAATCTTTCGATAATATCTTTCCAATGCGGAAGTAGCTTTTCAATATGCTTATTCAGCATGTTTTTCTTTTCAAGGTTAAGCATGCTGCATGCCCAGTTGTTAATGGTTTTGATGTTACCGTTGATATCAAGTGCCATAATTCCTGCAGAAACCGATTCAACAATTGACTTCATATATGAAAAAGTCTCATTAAGTTTCTCCTGGGCATATTCTGCTTTTATCTGGTTTTCAATGGCCCTTACAGCAGCTACCACCAATCCCAGCGTATGGGGATGCACGAGGTGACTTTCTCCTGTGAGATTCAATGTGCCTATAATTTCACCATCATTATTGTGTATGGGTGCTGCTGAGCAGGTCCAGCGATGATAAGCTGAAATAAAGTGTTCTGCAGCTGTAACCTGTATGGGTTTCGCTTCACTAATGGCAGTACCCATGGCATTGGTCCCTATGTTTTTTTCATGCATATAGGCCCCAACCACCATATTCAACTTTTCCGATTCGGCGATGATACCCGGATCGCCCACGGAGCGTAATATACATCCTTCATTATCAGTAAGGAGTATAAAAAAACCGGAATCGGAAACGGTTTCATGAATGATTTCCATAAATGGAGCCGCAACCCTCAGCAAATATTCATTTCTTGCCAGGTGCGATGAAACCTCATTCCCCTTCAAGATCCTGCTGGGAAAGATCTGTTCCTTGTTTACACCATATTCCTCGCATCTTTGATGTGATTTTTTGATGATTTCTCTTTGAATGCTGTCTTTGGTAATCATAATTGCGGGTATTTAATTACTATTTTTTTTTGATGTCAATTTAATCGTTGTATTTTATAAGGTTCTTACTGCAGATGCCTTGAAGTTTATCCAGATCTTTTTGCCCTGAGACAGATTTAGCTTTTGGAGTGATTTTTTACTAACGATTACTGAAAACAATTCACCTGCATCAACGATAAGTTCTACACCATGATTCAGTAAATATATTTCTTTTAAAGTACCCTGGTATTGGTTTATGGCACTGGTTTCCAGTTGCTCCTCAGAAACTATGATGTCTTCTCCGGGGATCATAAGGTGAGCCTTAGGTTTTACCGGTTCTTCAAGAGTTCTGATCACCAGGTTTTTTTGAGTAATACCTTGAAATAATCCATTTTTACCGTTTTCAGTTTTAAATTCACATAGAAATATATTTTTTATTCCACTGAAACGGGCCACAAATTCTGAAACTGGTTTGCGGAAAACTTCTTCGGGCTTACCCCATTGAATCAGTTCACCTTTTTCAATGATGGCAATTTTTTTACTTAAGGTGGCTGCTTCCATGGGGTCATGGGTAACGTGTATGATGGTTTTTCCGGTTTGGTTTATTTTTTTTAGCAGTTCACGTAGTTCCTGGCGTAATTTCACATCAAGGTTTGCAAGCGGTTCGTCAAGAAGTAATACCCTGGGATTTGATGCCAGGGTGCGTGCCAATGCCACCCGCTGGGCTTCGCCACCGGATAAAGTACCGGGATGACGGTCAAGTAAATGCTCAACCTGGGTTTGTCTGGCTAGCTTTTGCACCTGATCTTTTGTTTTTGATGACGACAATCCTCTGTTTTTTAGTGCGTACCTGATATTTTTATACACTGTCATGTGCGGAAACAGGGCCATATCCTGGTAAACAAGTCCGAATGGTCTTTTTTGAATGCTTTGATGACCGATATCTTTACCATCCATAAAGATTTCGCCAGCTTCTGGTTTTACAAGACCTGCAAGTACCTCCAGAAGTACAGTCTTGCCAGCCCCGGAAAGTCCAAGTACCGTGAGATAATCACCCGGTTCAAGTTCAAGTGAAATATTCCGCAAACGGAAATCCCCCAATCTGGCATGTATGTTTTTAATTTCTAACATGGTATCTTTTTCCGGATAAAACTCTCATGGTAATAAAAATGGCAAGGCAAACCAGGATAAAAATGGCCGCCACCGGTCTGGCGTATGACAAACCGAAAGATGTAAATCTTTCCCAAATTAATATCGGAGTGATCATTGGGTGATAAGCAATGATGATTACAGCTCCGAATTCGCTGAGACCCCTCGCCCACATCATCACCAGCCCACTGATTACCGATCTTTTGGCCAGGGGTAATGAGATACTGAAAAATACTCTGTGGGGAGATGCACCCAGGTTCAGGGCAGCTTTTTCAAGTTTTTCGGGTACGGCAGCAAATCCGTCACGTGCTGCGTTAATGGCAAAAGGGAGGCTTACAAATGCCATGGCTACCACAATACCTGCAACACCACCCACAAAGCTGATTCCCGCTACCTCACCGGCCTGACCTACCCAGGTGCCCCTTGATATTACTCCCAGCAATGCTATGCCTGCCGCTGAGTGTGGAATTACAACCGGTACATCAACAATTCCGTTTATCAGACCCTTTAAAGGAAAATTCTTTC
>SLOJ01000216.1 GCA_007132585.1 Bacteroidales bacterium
CACCTTATGGAAACAGCAGACAGATTTGAAACCCGCACTCCGGAAGGGGCTTTACAGGCAGGAATGATTGACGGTATAGCATATAAAGACGAGGTAATGGATATTTTCAGGGAAAAACTGGAAATTGAATCATCAGAAAAAGTTAAACTTATTGATTATTCTAAATACAACCGTGCACCCCTGCCCAAAAGTATGATTCCTTCACGCAGCCGGGAAAAAATTGCTGTAGTTTATGGCATGGGCAACATAATTATGGGCGAAGGAAGTGAACGGTCAATGGGTGGCGACCGGATTGCAAAAGCATTGCGGGATGCAAGACTTGATGAATCGGTTAAGGCTATTGTGTTCAGGGTAAATTCAGGAGGTGGAAGTGCACTTGCTTCTGAAATCATGCTGCGTGAAGTTATGCTTGCATCAGAAGAAAAGCCTGTAATAGTAAGCATGGGAGATGTTGCTGCCAGCGGAGGATACTACGTTGCCTGTTATGCCGATAAGATCATTGCAAACCCCGGAACGATCACCGGATCTATAGGTGTATTTGGAATGATCCCGAATATGCAGGAAATGTTCAATGATAAACTGGGTATCACCTTTGACAATGTAAAAACAAATGAACTAGCCGATCTGGGCTCTGTTTCAAGGCCTTTAACCAGGGTTGAACGTGAAATCATCCAAAGTGAAATAGAAAGGATTTACGAAACATTTATAAACCATGTTGCCGAAGGTCGCGGCTTACCGCTTAGTGCTGTTGACAGTATTGCACAGGGAAGAGTTTGGAGTGGTGTTGATGCTAAAAGAATCGGCCTTATTGACGACTTTGGCGGACTTAATTATGCTATTGAGCAAGCAGCTGAGATGGCTGGCATTGAAGAATATAGAATAGCTGAATACCCCGAACAAAAAGATATTTTTGAAAGATTACGTGAAGGTTTTGGTGCTGCTGAAACCAGATGGCTGCAATCTAAACTGGGCGACTCGTATAAAGTTTATGAAGCCATGCAGCAAACATCAGAACAAACCGGTATCTTAATGAGAATGCCTTTTGATGTTCATATTGAGTAGCGTAAAACCAAAGTGTTATTTCACAGGATATCCAGCACTAATAAGAGGCCGGCAGAAATATAATCTGCCGGCCTTTTATTTCGATACACTGATTTGATTTTATACTTGCGGGTAACGTTTCATCACCTCAACAGGCTTCATCAGCAGATCAACATACTGGGCTCTTCTGTATGCATAAGGATCCTTGGTATTTATCTTTGAAACTTTGCCCCTGAAGTCATCAAGAGAATTGTATTTATTTTGTTCCATCCATTGATCAAGAACAGATAACATGGTATCGATAAAAGGAACTTTATTTTTGTAAACAGCACTTACGACCTGTGCAGTTTGAGCACCCGCCATAATGACCCTTACAAGATCTTCACCGGTTAAAATTCCTGTATTACTGCATATATCTCCTTTAATTTGCTTATAAAGTAAACCTGCATATCGCAATGGAAGTTTATAATCACCGGCAGAGGAAAGATTAAAAGGAGAATACATATCTTGCTTATCCGTATCAATATCAGGTTGGAATAACCTATTAAAAAGAACAAATCCATCAACCCCAAGTTTATCCATTTGGCTTATTAACTGGAGTGGATTGGTATAAAAGAAGCTTAGTTTTACACTTACCGGTATTTTAACACTGGACTTAATTTCCTTTACTATATCAAGCTGCTCCTTTTCAATGGATTCGGCACTTTGATTCTTATCTCTGGGATTGGCATAAAAATTAAGCTCCAGGGCATCTACTCCGGTTTTTTCAACTTCCATGGCATAGTTTACCCAGGTTGAATGGTTTATACAGTTCAGGCTGCCTATTACAGGGATATCAACACTTGCTTTGAGCTGAGACAGCTTTTCAAGATGTTCCTGTGGGCCTGCATGTTCCAAGCTGGGAAATAAGCTTACCATTTCGGCATTTCTTTCAGCATATTCTGAAAGGTCTTCTTCCATCTGAAGACTTTCCAGGTTTATTTGTTCTTCAAAAAGTGACTTAAAAACAATTGCTGCTGCTCCTGAATCCTCCATCCTTTTTGCAACATCAATGTCAAGTGTGAGATTACATGCGCCAATAATCAAAGGGTTCTTAAGTTCTATCCCCATATAGGTTGTCTTCAGTCTGGTCATATTTTTTGCTTTTTAAATTTATGTTTTTATTTATTATTGCCTAAAAGTAAAAACTATTTATTAAAAACCAAAATGAATTCGATTAAAGAAAAATGTTTGTATCCTGCCCTTCAAAGCAATTTTTTACCTTATTGTTTAAATCATTTGTTCTGCAATAATATTGTAAAACAGGTTAATAGAGCATTAGTCTATAACTGACAAAATTCTTTATATGGATTTTTCTGAATATTATGATTAAATTTAATTAACATAATATTTAAATGGAAAAGCTTATGACAGAAAAAAAAAATTCGGGTGAGGTTTATTACCCAAACCAAGGAACAATCGAGAAATCTCAGGTAAAAGACCGCAGGGAATGGGATAAAAAAGCGGAAAAAGATTATCTGGGTTTTTGGGCCGATTTTGCTAATGAATTACATTGGTTTCGCAGGTGGGATAAAGTACTTGATGATTCCAATAAGCCTTTTTACAAGTGGTTTACAGGGGGCCAGACCAACATTTCTTACAACTGCCTTGATCGTCATTTGAAAACTTTCCGTAGAAATAAGCTTGCACTGATTTGGGAGAGCGAAGCCGGAAAAGTAGAAACCATGTCATATTTTCGGCTTCACCAGGAAACCTGTCGTTTTGCCAATGTACTAAAAAGCATGGGCGTAAAAAAAGGCGACAGAGTAACCTTATATATGGGCCGTACCCCTGAGATAATCACGGCTATGCTGGCCTGTGCACGAATAGGAGCTGTACATTCAGTGGTATATGGAGGATTTTCGGTTGAATCACTTACCGAAAGGATAGAAGACAGTCAATCGCGTGTATTGGTCGTTGCAGACGGAGCTTACCAGCGCGGCAAAATTGTTCCTTTAAAAGAAATTGCAGATGAGGCTTTGCAACGCGCAGGAACAGTTGAACATGTGGTAGTAGTAAAGCGCACGGGCGAAGATGTTTTTATGCAACCCGGCCGCGACATGTGGTATCATGAACTGGTAAATTTTCCGCATGCCAATAACCATTGCCAGCTTCAGATTATGTCGGCCGAAGATCCGCTTTTCATACTTTACACATCCGGAACTACTGGTAAACCAAAAGCCATACTTCATACCCACGGTGGTTATATGGTTGGTACGTATGCAACCACTAAATATTACCTTGATCTGCAGGAGGAAGACCGCATATGGTGTACCGCCGACCCTGGATGGATCACCGGCCACAGTTACATAGTTTACGGGCCATTGCTAAACGGTGGAACTGTATTTATGTACGAAGGAGCTCCCTTTCACCCCTACCCCAACCGCTGGTGGCAAATGATTGAAAAATTCGGAATAAATATTTTTTATACTGCCCCCACAGCCATTCGAGGTTTTATGCGCTTTGGCGACAGTTGGGTGAATCGTCATAATTTATCGTCGTTAAGAATACTGGGCTCTGTTGGTGAACCCATTAACCCCGAGGCCTGGAAATGGTATCATAAGACCATAGGCAATGAAAAATGCCCCGTCATTGATACCTGGTGGCAAACCGAAACCGGTATGCATATGATAGCTCCCTTTCCTTCGGAACCACAGAAACCAGGGTCCGGAGGAAAACCTTTTCCTGGTATTGAAATGGAAGTTTTGGACGAATCAGGTAAACCTGTTGGACCCAACCAGGAAGGTTTTCTTGTAATAAAAACCCCCTGGCCAGCAATGGTTCGTACTCTTTTTAATGACGATGAAAGATTTATTGAGCAGTATTGGTCAAAATACAAAGACTACTATCTTACCGGCGACAGTGCCCGAATTGATGAAGATGGATATATCTGGATCATTGGCCGGGTTGATGATGTAATAAAGGTATCGGGTTACAGGTTAGGATCTGCTGATATTGAAAGTGCTTGTGTAAGCCATCCCGCCGTTGCAGAGGCAGCAGCCATTGGTTTACCCCATCAGCTTAAAGGAAACGCTATTCATGCTTTCGTGATTCTGAAAAGTGGTTTCCAGCCAGGACAGCAATTGATTGATGAACTCAGGGCACATATTGGTCATGAGGTAGGGCCTATTGCCAAGCCCGAAAAAATTGAGTTCGTAGATAAGCTTCCCAAAACACGAAGCGGAAAAATCATGCGAAGGGTGCTTAAGGCGCAAGCTCTTGGAGTAGATCCGGGAAATATCTCTACACTTGAAGATTAATCAGCTTATTTTCAAAACACCGGTTACTCATTGAAATCTTTTAAAGGCTTCCGGTTTTTTCACCCGGAAGCCTTAACTTATTTATCTTTGCCCTGAATTGTTGTGAATATATAATATATAATACCTGATAACCACGTGGTAAGAAAAACAATTATATTACTTTCAGGTTTTCTGTTTTTACTCTCATGTGTTGAAGTGCACAAAGACCCTGTGGAATACAAAAGTCTGATCCTGCTTCAGATTTTCGATCTGGACATTGAAGGTCCCTCAGGCTTAAGCAAATCCTTCCTCCCGGATCATTTTTATACGGTTTGTGATCAAACTGGCAATGTATACCTGATCAACAACAAAGGGGAAATCTTTCAGACCATTGAACTGGCGGGTGATGACCTTGAAGGTGTTGAATTCGTTGAAGAAAATTTATCTGTTTATGTGTTGGAAGAAAAGCTTAGGATAGTAATCAGGTTAACACCCGGAGGCAGCATACTCGATACATTTCAACTGGATATACCGCTTCAGAATATCAACGATGGTCCTGAAGGCATTGCTTATAACCCCAATGTAAAGCATTTTTATATTGTAAATGAGAAAAACCCGGCAATGCTTTTTGTTTTTGATACCCTTTTTCAGAAAATCATCGAATATCCGTTGAATTTTGCAAAAGATTACTCATCAGTTGATTATGAACCGGTAAATGATCATCTTTGGATATTGAGTGAAGAAAGCAAATTACTTGCAAGATGCAATTTAAAGGGAGAACCTGAAAAAATCTATCAAACCGATGTACCTGACGGAGAGGGACTGGTGATGGATTTTGAGAATGAACTGGTCTATATTGTATGCGATGACACTTCCAGGCTTTTTGTTTTTCGGTTACCCGAAGATTTATAGTTTTCAAAAACTAAATCATGGAAATAGAAAGAAAATTTCTGGTAAAAGGAGAATTTAAAAACCTTGCAAAAAAGAAAACGCTCATCAGGCAGGGCTATCTTTCATCAGTCCCTGAGAGAACAGTGAGAATACGGGTGAAAGGTGAATCAGGGTTTATTACTGTTAAAGGGAAAAGCAATGCGTCAGGATTAAGTCGTTTTGAATGGGAAAAAGAGATCCCTTTGTGTGAAGCTGAAGAGCTCCTGGGTATCTGCGAACCGGGGATCATCGAGAAAACGCGTTACCTGGTTCAAAGTGGTGAACATACTTATGAAGTTGACGAATTTTACGGTGTCAATGAAGGTCTGATAATTGCTGAGCTGGAGCTAAAATCAGAAGATGAAACTTTTTTCAAGCCGGAATGGCTGGGAGATGAAGTTACAGGTGACAAGAGATATTACAATGCTTATCTGGTAAAGCATCCTTTTAAAACCTGGTAAATTCAAAGAGTTCATATTCACCATAATCTTAATCCCAAATCAACAAGGACTAGCTAATTTTGAAAACATGCAAACCATCCTGATCATCGTGGTTTATGAAAGCCTGATAATGTTCATTTAAATAATTAGTCGTTACTTTGTAAAGCTGCTTCCCTGCACGAATCCAATACAGGGTTGTTATATCAGCAGAACTTAAAACAAATTACCTGAATAAATTATGAAAACAAAAAAGTACTTTTTAGCCTTTACAGTTTCAGTTTTGTTAAGTATTTTACAATTAACTGCCCAGACTTCGCTTATCCATTTCTGGTATTTTGATGAAAGTATTCCTAACAATACACCGTTAACAGAACTTGATGCAACCTACAGTCTGGTTAATGAAACATCTAAAATAGAATACCATTCAGCCCTTGCAGGCTATCCTTTCGACAGTGATCATCCCAACTGGAGGACAGCCAGCATGGAAAGGCGCAATGCACCAACAGAAATCAATTACCGCCCCATAGCCAATAATGGTCTCCCCTACAATTCTGATCTAATGCGCGGCATACAGATCAAACAACCTTTTACTGGTGATGGCGGAGAAAACACCATGATCTTTCATCTCCCAACATCAGGTTACGAAGATATTTCATTCAGTTTTACAGCTATGGATGAAGGTGCTGCGGAATCGCTGATCATTGATTACTCTGTTGAGGATATTCCTGTGTGGACTACCGATGGAATGCAACAAACCATTTATCCCTTAATTAATGGATATCAGCTTTATACCATCAACTTCTCCCCTTCCGGAGACAATATCACATCCGTAAATGATAATCCTTATTTCAAAATAAGAATACGGTTTGATGGTGATTTTATGGAAGTTGATGATGGCAACAGGGTAACATTCAATAATATCAGCCTTGACGGAGAATCATTACCCGGAACCAATAATCCACCTGTGGTTTCAAACTCCATACTTTTTCAAAAGCTTATTGAAAATGGCAACACTGCACAATTTGATCTCAATAATGTATATACTGACCCGGAAAATGATGATCTTACTTTTGGTGCAGAAAGCACACGACCTGATTTTGTACAGGTAAATGTTAGTGGAAGTATTCTTACCATTACCCCGGTAAGAAGAGGCGATGCTATGGTTACCATAAGTGCGGATGATGGTTTTAATCCGGAAGTTACTCAAACCTTCAGGGTTTTGGTTTACCCTCAGGCATTCGACATGCAAACCGGAAATTTCAGCTTTAAAGAATGGAGTAATAATCAACCTGAACTCACCTACCCGGAAAATATGATCTTTCTTCAATCAGACATTAGTGATCCGGAGCTGAATTACGATCTGCTCTACCCCTATTATATTCCTATCGGTGATTATCATGAAAATGACCAGGCAACCATAGGATTTCCCTACAATAATACACGCCGTACACGCATCAATGGCCTTGGAGCCGGAGGTATTTCGTTTATCAATACCGGACGCGATCGTGATCTGGGTGGGGCTTTGGTTGCTTTGAATACGCAGGGGAAGGACAACTTAAACCTTAGCTTCCTTGCAGGAACCATGTTGAGAAATGAAAGATTATATGCTATCAGACTTCAGTACAGAATTGGAACAGAAGGTAGTTTCCAAAACCTGTTGAATGATGGGCAAATCGTTGAATATCTTGCATCAGCTGATGGACATATGCACACTTTTGAGTACATTGAATTGCCCCAGGAGCTTCTCAATCAGGAATATATTCAACTGCTGTGGCGCTATTATTATGTAGACGGAGACAGCGGTCCACGGCCGCAGTTAAGACTAGATGATATCA
>SLOJ01000074.1 GCA_007132585.1 Bacteroidales bacterium
GCTGGAAGACTTCCTGGCCGACTTTGGCGGCTGCCTGATCGTGGTTACCCACGACCGCTATTTCCTGGATAACCTGGTAGATCATATCTTCGTTTTTGAAGGCAACGGCAAGATCAAGGATTTCCCAGGCAACTACACCGACTACCAACTGAAAAAATCGCAGCAGAAAAAGCAAGAGAAGAGGGAAGAAAAACCTGCACAGATAAAACCTGCAGACGTAACCAAGCCCTCCGAAAAGAAAAAACTCACCTACAAAGAACAGAAGGAGTTTGAAGCCCTGGAAGCAGAAATTCCCATCCTTGAAAAACAGAAAGCCGAAGCACTGGAGCAGATGAATTCAGGCTCGCTGACACCCGAAAAAATACAGGAAGTTTCTGAGCTGTATGCAAGGTTGGAGAAAGAACTGGAGGAAAAGGAGTTCCGGTGGCTGGAGCTGTCGGAGTGGGTGTAGTCGACACAGTGACCCACCCCCGGCCCCTCCCTACGAAGCAGGGACCTGTCCCGTTCGTACGGGAGGGGTGTACCTGCAGTAGTGTAAATAGCAAATTAAAAAGTACCATTTTTTCGCAATTAGAATTACCAGCACTGAAGGTTGGGTTTTCCTTCCCCTCCCTGCTCGTAGGGAGGGGTGCCCGAAGGGCGGGGTGGGTCAAAATCTGCAACAAAAAAACCGCCCCGAAAGGCGGTTTAATGGTATAAAGGAAAATTATTCTTTTTATCAGTTGTTGAGCATAACCGGCATTACCAGCATAAGGATGTCTTCATCTTTGTTTTCATCATCCAGTGGGAATATCAATCCGGCGCGATTGGGTTCCGACATTTCAAGGACCACCTGGTCGGTATCCAGGTTGTTGAGCATCTCCAGCATAAACTTACTGTTGAAGCCAATTTCCATGTCGTTGCCTTCGTAGTGGCAGTTAAGCCGTTCCTTGGCTTCATTGGCATAATCAAGATCTTCGGCCGTAAGATGTAGCTCGGTTCCGGCAATCTTAAATTTCACCTGGTAAGTAGTTTGGTTGGAGAATAAGGATACCCTTCTGATGGCATTGAGGAAAGGTGAACGGTCAAGGGTAAGCTTATTGGGATTATCCTTGGGAATGACGGCGTTGTAGTTGGGGTATTTTCCATCTATCAAACGGCAGGTCATGGTAATGTTTTTGAAAGTAAAGCGTGCGTTTTTCTCGTTGAAATCAATATTTACCGGTGCATCATCCAGTGCAAGGATATTTTTTAGCTGGTTCAGCGGCTTTTTGGGAAGAATAAGTGCAGCTTCTTCGTTAGCCTTCAAATCATTGCGACGATACCTTACCAGTTTATGTGCATCGGTGGCCACAAAGGTAACGTTGTCGGTCGACAGTTCGAAGTACACACCCGTCATGATGGGTCGCATTTCGTCGTTGCTGGCTGCAAAGATGGTTTTGGTGATGGCATTGTGCAGAATATCCGACTCGATGGTAAGATTAGAAGCACCTTCTATCTCGGCCGGACTTGGGTATTCCTGTCCGTCCTGACCCGCCAGGCGGTATTTACCTTCACCTGCAATTAGCGAAACACCAAAATTCTTCTCGTCAATTTCAAATGTAACCGGAATATCGGAAAAGGTTTTCAGGGTATCGAGCAGGATCTTGGCGGGGATGGCCACACTTCCTTCATCTTCCACCATATCAACCGCAAGTCTTGATGTCATTGTGGTTTCAAGGTCCGAAGCAGAAACCTTCAATTCCTTCTCACTTAATTCAAACAAAAAATTATCCAGAATGGGCAGTGTATTGTTCGTGCTTAGCACACCACTGATAGATTGTAACTGCTTTAGAAGCAGATTGCTTGATACGATAAACTTCATCTTTTATACCTGTTTTATGATACGTTTGCAAAGATAATTTATTAATTCAATCTCAAAGTAACCTTTGGCTTTTAATTATCAAAAAAAGAAAGCGGACGCAGAATCCGGCTGAAAACATAATATTGCGCCAGGGCAAATTCTTCTTCGTTTATCCTGATATAAAAGCGGTGCGGGTCGCGGGTACTCTCTCCTGCAAGAACATCATCCCCTTCCGACATAGTCCTGGCAAATGCTGTAAAACTTACTTCCATACCATCCCTGTTTTTTACGGCAACTTCCATGAAGGGTTGCTCAAACATCAGTTTTTTTCGCTCCTGTTCCTGTTGATCATCCAGCAGGGTTTCGTAATGAATATTGCTGAAGGATTGTAAAAACCGTTCAAGGCGTAGCGAGTCGACATCCAGTCCGCTTATTTTTTCATTTTCATTGAGATGATAAAAAGCAAAGGCATCAGTACTCTCGCGGATCAGCCTGTATGAATCATCGGGATTTTCGAAGTCCTGTATGGTAATACGGCTTATCTGGTTGCGCGGCATATCAATGATCACCGGGTCGCGCCAATCTTTCTCATCGGGGTCAAACAAAAAAGCAATACCGGTTTCCAGGGCCGGTACGTGAACTTTGAAAGGTATTTGCGAGCCCGCTTTGCGCATATAGGTGCTCGACCCGTCGGGAGTATCTTCACCCACAATAAAAGATTGGTAGGCCCGCCGGTAAGGGAAAAGCTTCAGGTCTCCCAGGTGAATGCGATAAGCCTGCACATAAAATATTACCGCCACACCCCGGTTATTGAGCATTTCTTCTACCTGAGCCCGGTTCTCCAGACTCACCGGCTGCCTTACCCGCAAACGACCGGAAAGATCAATCAGCTGCTTTATAGCCAGGTCATTTGCATAATACCTGTTATTCAGGATCCACCGACCCTGCTCATCTTTTTCCATTACTACTTCTTTGTTGTCATGATCGGAAAAAATTTCAATCCTGAGGATATTAAGCGATGGTTCCAGGGAAAAGTCACTGTCGGCAGCCCTCAAAGTGGAAGCCGAATGCGAATACCAGAAAATGACTACCGCAATAATGAATAGCAACCCTGCAAGGATCAGAAACAGGTATATGTTGGTTCTTTGCATAGTATGATAAATTTACAGCGGTAACCTGAAAGGTGATCAAACGATCTTTTTATTGTATTTTCTTTTGCGCAAATAAAAGCGCAGACTGCCAAAAATTAGCACAAGCAGCACCGGTACGCCCACATTGATTACCTGTATTGCCAGGCGGTTGCGGTTAACGATATTTTTATCCAGTGTTCGTATGCTGATCTCACGTGCCCGGGCCTCCAGAATTCCGCGATCATCATTCAGATAATTTACGGCATTGAGAATAAAATCGCGGTTCCCGAATGTTTCATTGAGAAACCTGTCGAAACCAAGCGGAAGGGGTTGCCCCTGCTGATCGAACTGGTTGCGGATAACATCGCCATCCGAAACCACGATCATACGGGTTTCTTCTCCCCTTTCCCTGAAGGAAAAGTTTTCGGGCAACACCACATCGGGTATGCGGCGGTTGCGGAAAACTGACTCAAAATTTCCTTCCAGCAAAACGGCCACCGGTCTTGATCCGTCGCGATAGCGGCTTTCATCAACCTGCTGCTGCATAATATCGAATGAAATACGCACCGGTGTTTCCAGAATCCGGGTATAGGGCGATGTTTCCAGCAGGATGGTTTTTCTGATGTCTTCCGATCCCACGGTGTCGAGCGTACTCACAAACTCGGTTCGTACTGCATTGAGGTTTCGTACCACAGGATGATCGCTTGCGGGCCTCACCAGGGGGAAATAAAACCAGGGCACCAGACTGATCTGCGGACGATCACCTACCATTCCGGTGGTTATCGGGATGGGCACTGACTGCAGATCCATCACAAGATCGGTATTCAGGCGCACGCCATAACGAAACAGCATGTCATCAAGATTCAGCGACCATGGCATGCCGATGGTTTCCGGAGCCACCTGCAGGCTGTCCATACTGGCATAAACCGGATCAACCAGCCACAGCGCCGAACCGCCGTTCATAACAAACTGATCGATGACAAACTTATCAGATTCTGTAAATTCATTCATGGGCTGTGCAATGATCAGGGTGCTGATATCTTCCAGCACGGTAGCATCGGCATGGATGGCAATACGATCTACGTCATAAAAATCTTCCAGTTCAAAAGTTATATCGGCAACGTAACGCAGATCAAGCTCTCCGTTGCCTTCCAGGAATGCCACCCTGGGTTTGTCGGTAACAGTAAGCTTATGGATGGTTGTTGCCAGGTTGTATTCCAGTGCCTGGGCCGAGTTATTGAGCACATCTTCCGACGACATTCCCATCTGGTCCTGCAAAAGAGATAACGGAATTTCCCTGCCCTTGTAACTGGCCAGGAGACCCGGAAAAATGATCTGCTGCGAACTGGCATCTTCAGCAGTTACCTGCAACTGGGTAGGCTGCAGACCTTTTGAGGCGAGCATCTGGTAATTTTCTTCAGTGCGATCCCAGTCGCCTTTTACGGTAGGATTGATAAACTCATACTGGATAAAATCGGAATAGGCCCTGAACTCATCCAGCATTTCGCGCGTTTGGTTGCGGAGTCGACGAAATCCTGCAGGAAAATCTCCCTCAAGATAAACCCTGAAATACACAATATCATCCAGCTCGCGCAACATTTCGCGGGTGGCATCGGTAAGGGTAAACCGCTTCTCCGTAGTAAGGTCGATGCGTGTAAAATATTGCGACCCGATCAGATTCACCGCAAGCATAACCAGCAGGCTCACCAATAAACTGATGACATTGTGCCGTCGTACATTAAATTTCTTAGCAGTTTTGTTTTCTGAATTTATATTTTGCATTTTATTCATTTTCTAAACCTAAAATCGCTGGCGCTCTTAAATCCGAATATCGAACCGAGCCGCAGGCGAGCTCAGCGAAGCTAATATCGAATATCGAAATCCTTACTTTCTCATTTTCCCATCTTCAACTTTTTCACTTCTAAACTTCTCAACTTATAAATCCTAATAACATCCCCCTCGCCCCCTTCAAAGGGGGAATAGGCCGGCAAATAAAAAACCAAAATATTTCATAATCACTAATCATTCAGCAACTCATAAACCCATAAACCTATCAAACTATCAACCCTTCTCACCATTTCCTGCTCTCCAGTTTCACCTTCGTCAGCAACAAAAATATAACGATAAGACTGAGAAAATACAGCACATCGCGGCTATCAACCACGCCCCGGCTGATGGAGGTATAATGGGCGTAAATGCCCAGGTTACGTATAAACAGATCGAAATTTCCGAACATATCCAGCGAATAAATAAACTCAAACCCGATGTATGCAAAGCCACACAAAAAGATAGAAACGATGAATGAAACGATCTGGTTATCGGTAAGCGATGAAGCAAATAATCCGATGGACACAAAGCCTGCTCCCAGGAACAGCAGCCCCAGGTAAGAACCCCAGGTGGCTCCCATATCCATATTGCCTGGTGGAAAACCCAACCGGTAAACGCTTATTACATAGATCAGCGTGGGTAAAAGGGAGAACACCACCAGCACAAAAGCAGCAAAGTATTTTGCGAGCACAATGCGTGTATCGGTAAGGGGTTTGGTTAATAAAAACTCAATCGTTCCGCTTTTCTTTTCATCGGCAAAAAAACGCATGGTAATGGCCGGGATAAGAAAAAGAAACACGAACGGACCCATAGAAAACAAGCCTTCAATATTAGCATAGCCCGATTGCAATATATTGGTATCGAGCGGAAAAACCCACAGAAACAAGCTGTTGATCACCAGAAATACCGCAATGGAAATATACCCGATAAGATTATTGAAGAAGTTATTGATCTCTCTGAGAAAAAGTATAAACATGGATTTTTCTGGTTTTACAAATCTTTTATTAGTTGTATCGGTTAATGAATAAAGAAAACCTTCAGAATTTCAGACAACAATAATCTGCACCTCAGGTCAATAAAAAGTCATTAATCCTCTTCAAATTCCACCACTACACTATCGGTAACCTCCAGCCCCAGAAGGCTTGATGCCTTTCCCTGATTAATGGCAATTTCCAGAAACCCGGTTGACCCAAATAATGCCAGCCGCTCACCCGGTTCCACATCGGAATATGAAGTTCTGAGGGTGCTGATAGCATAACCCGATGATCTGAATTTTATTGCATAAGATCTCCCTTTACCCACCTTGCGAAAGGTTGACTTATCAATATTCACAAATACGTTTTCATAGTCATCCACAAAAATTATCTTTCCTTCAATCCTGTTTTCAGTAATTACAGGACGAAAGGCCAGCATTTTATTAAGTGATTTGCAGGGAGTACCCAACGATGAAAACTCCTGGCCCGAAGCAATCATGGCAGCGGCCTTCACAAACACATCACGGGTTGAAAAAGTGAAATAATCTGAGTCCTGCATTATATCAAGCTCTATGGCTTCATATTCTTTGTCTTCAAACAACAATGAAAAAACACCATTATCGGCCCCGATGAAATACATGTCATTGGATTTTACAATGATGTGGGGCGATTTAGTGCCCGCTTCAGTATTTACCGCCAGAATGTGTATGGTACCGGGCGGAAAATCGGGATAAGCGTTTTTCAGGATGAAACTACAACTCATGATATCGAATGCAGGAAGTGTATGTGTAATATCAACAATTCTTGCATCAGGTATCTGCCTCAAAATACTTCCCTTAACCGAAGCCCGGTAATGGCTGTTAAGGCCCCAATCGCTGATCAGTGTTATAATGGTCATCGAACTTGTTTTTTCCGGGTTGTACAAAAAAACCACTGGCTTTTGCAAAAATAACAAAAGCCACGTATCAAATGTAAAACAATTTGAAGCATATCAAATAATAACCCGGAATTATTTTGTTATTTTGCAAAGGAAATTGATTACTCACAAACATTTTCTATACTAAGTGACCAAAAAAAACACAATTGAAACGCTCCCCGCCGGAGAACTGGTTATCAACCTTGAAGCCATTCATCCTTCCGATATTTTCGGATTGAGAGAAGAGCGACTTAAACTGCTCAGGAAACTTTTTCCAAAAATAAAGATCATAGTTCGTGGAAACGAGATCAAAGCCATCGGCGATGATGATGAATTGTCGTTTTTTGAGAAGAAGTTTCATCAGATTATAGACCATTTTGAGAAACTGGGAAAAGTAACCGATGAAGCTATTCTGGAGATCATTGCTTCAGGTGAGGCAAAAACCATTTCTGATGTAATAGAATCCGAAACATCCGGGGTGTTATTGCATGGCCGTAACGGGATGATCATAAAGGCGCGCAGCCCCAACCAGCAGCGTATGGTTGATGCCTCTGCAAAACATGATATGATCTTTGCCATTGGTCCGGCAGGAACGGGTAAAACATACACTGCAGTTGCTCTTGCTGTGCGTGCATTAAAAAATAAGGAAGTAAGAAGGATCATCCTTACTCGTCCGGCTGTGGAAGCCGGAGAAAACCTGGGATTTCTGCCCGGCGACCTCAAGGATAAGCTCGATCCATATCTGCAACCACTGTATGATGCGCTCAGAGATATGATACCGCCGGCGCGACTGGAAACCTACCTGGAAGATAAAACCATTGA
>SLOJ01000189.1 GCA_007132585.1 Bacteroidales bacterium
ATGGGGTAATGGCTTACACTTCTGTCAAAAGTATAGGTAACAGCCTGTACTTCTTTCTCTTTCTGGTCTTCATTTTCAAGGGGCTTACCAAAAAAATAGTTGTCCAGTGCACTCACATTTTGGTCGCCACGGGCTATACTATTCATGGTATGATGAGAAGTCCATGAATACCCTGCATTGAAAGCGTGCTCCATGAGCTCAGGATGGTCTGCCTCCGCAAGCATGAATATTGGTTTTACACTATCAAGTTCGCGTCGGGCCCTGTTCCAGAATTCAGTAGGAACAAGGTAGGCCACATCGCAACGAAAACCATCAATATTCACTTCTTCTACCCAATAACGCATTTCGGAGATCATGGCATCCCACAGATCATGATTTGCATATTCAAGCTGAATAACATCTGACCAATCTGTGTCGTGCGGTGGTGTAAAATTTCCATCTTCATCGGTATAGTAAAACTCCGGGTTGGTTTCTGTCCATTCATGATCCCATGCCGTATGGTTGGCCACCCAGTCAATGATTACATACATCCCCATTTCATGAATCTGGTTTACGAGGCTTTGAAAATCTCTAAGGGTGCCAAATTCAGGGTTGATACCCGTATAATCTTTCACAGAATAATAACTTCCCAGTGTGCCTTTTCTTTCCACTTCACCAATAGGTGTAACAGGCATAAACCACAGAATATCCACTCCCATTTCCTTAAGACGGGGGAGGTGCTCGGCAAAGGCATTAAATGTGCCTTCCGGAGTAAATTGTCTTACATTTACCTCATATAAAACGGCATTTTTACTCCATTCAGGGTGAGAAACCGTACTCACCAGTTGGTCAACAGAATCATCTGACGGTTGCTGCAGTTGGCATGAAGCAAACCAGATGCTCATCAGTGCAATTGAAAACAGCATCCATTGTGAAGATTTGCAAATCCTTTTTTTCATTTTCAAAAATTTTGGTTAATAAAAAAATTACAGTCCAATACGTCTGTTCAAATAGTCATCAACATCCATGGGTTTTGGTGTATAATATCCATCAAAAAAGTCGGAGGAAATAAGAAAATCTGCAGTGGCCCTGTTACAGGCTGTTGGAATATTATACAAAACTGTTATTCGCAATAAAGCTTTTACATCCACATCGTGTGCCTGCTGCTGCATGGGATCCCAAAAAAACACCATCATATCAACTTTACCTTCCACAATCAGGGAGCCCAGCTGCTGATCACCACCAAGCGGACCTGATTTTAGTTTTGTTACCTGAAAGTTAAGATCTTCATCGCCCTTTTTGCATTTATCCCGAAGTGTGTCTTCGATCATTTTCCCTGTTGTACCGGTGCAGATAAGGTTATGTTTGGATAAGATCTCTCTGTTCCAGCAAGCCCATTCTACAAGCTCCTTCTTTCTGTTATCATGAGCCACAAGGGCTACTTTTTTGCTGATAGTTTTCATGTGTTCATAATTTGTTTTAAATAGGTCATATGGAATCGCATGTATGAACATCATCCTGTGTGATTGAAGTAAACATGCTTATTTCATCTGGATAAAATTTATTTAAGCTATTGGTCATATGCCTGCCTGCCGGTATACCCGCCTGTGGCGGGCAGGCAGTGAACTTACATGAACGACCTTATCCATTCTCTTTTTTTTTGAACGCAGTGCTCATGTAAGTTTCATTTGTAAGAATTAGTAAGTAAGTATTTCAAAACTATTGGGCGCCAGACTCATTTTCAACTGATCGCCTTCAACTGTAAAATCAGAACCAAAATGTGATATCCAGCTTACATTCATTAACGATGGTAATAAATCAATACTAACATCCATGGCCTGACTGTTTTTATTGAAAACAACAATTGCCCTGTTTCCAAAATAATATCTGGAATACGCATAAATATTATCAGTTACTTTAAGTGTATTAAAATCGCCATAAACGAAAGCGAGGTTCGACATTCTGATCCTGGTAAGTTTTTTAAGGTTTTCTTTCACCTTTATCTGGTTATCGGTCAGACCATCAAAGATCATAGGCCTTCTGCTGTCGGGATCATTGGCTCCGGGCATCCCTATTTCATCACCATAATAAATTACCGGCACGCCGGGTATTGTTATAATAAAGGCAGTTAGTGAAGCAAGTTTATCGTAACCTACCGGATCACCCACACCAATATCTCTTTCCCAGCCGGGCTCGGTATCATCTTCTTCAAAACTAAGATCGCCTCCAGCGTATGAAATAAAACGGGGCATATCATGATTGCCGGTAATATTGCCCATCAAATTCTGGAAACCGTAGTAGTTAAAACTTTGGTAAAGCGAGTAATCTAACCTTTCGAAAGATTCTTCATCAATGGCAAAAACCGCTCTTGCATCCCAGTAAAGATTAAAGTCAAATTTACCGTCCAGCAAACCTGATCCTATATACCCACTTATTAAATCATGGCTGCCAAAGGTCTCGCCGATCTGAAAAAGCCGTTTGTTTTCCGGGTACATTTTCTGTTCTTTCAGCTTTTTTGTTAATGCGCGCCAAAATTCAAGAGGTACATGTTTGGTGGCATCGTGCCTGAAACCGTCGAGATTAAACCTGTTAATCCAGTAAAAAGCACTGTCAACCATTGTTTCAATCACTTCGGGTTTTGAAAAGTCGAGGCTTGGTAAAAAATCATCGAACCAGGTGGTAAGCCTGTGCTCATCCCATAATCTGATGTTTTGTCTTCCATCAGGCAAGTCGAACCGTGTTTTCCAGTCGGGGTTTTCAATGATCAGCGGATTGTTTTCATGAACATGGTTCGACACAAAATCAAGCAAAACGCTAATGTCACGTTCATGGGCATCTTTTACGAGTTGTTCCAGCACTTCATCTTCACCAAAACGGTGATCAATGGTGGTTAATGTAACAGGCCAGTATCCATGATAACCGGTATATTTTCTTTTGGGTTCAGGAAATTCAACATATGCTTCAAGGGGATTTTGCGTGATGGGAGAAAACCACACTGCATTAACACCCAGTTCAGTGAAATAGTCTTCGTTTAGTTTTTGCAGCACCCCGTCAAGATCACCCCCAAAGAAATTAGCACGTGGAGCTACTTCAGGATCATCAATCGGGTCATCACGGTCGGGGTTTCCATTGAAAAACCTGTCAACCATAAGAAAGTACATAATGGTTGCTTCACGATCTTCGCGGTTAAGCTTCTCAGGATCAGTGAGTGGTAATCCATATTGTAATGGAATAAGTAAATCATTGGATACACCGTGTTGGTTATGTGCAAAAACTCTAATAAAGCTTCGTTCCATTTCAAAGGCATCACCAGGAATATAAAGATGCATATGCTGTCCGTGGCGGATAAGATTATCATCAGGAAGCCTGAAGTTCTGCCACATGACAATCACTTCATCTACATTATTTACCAGTTGCAGATTTATATCATTGCCCTTATACCCTGTGGTATAAATACGAGGCAGGTTTTTTCTGTCAACACTACCGATCTCTAACAGTGAGTTATATCCTCCGGCATTATTGGAAACTTTTTCAGGGTTCGACGGATCAAGCATATCCTGCCCGTTCGCCACAATAAGATATTGATAGCGACCGGGGTTAAGATCAAGAGTAAGCTGCCATTTACCATCTATCATATTCATAGGAACAGGATTCCATTCGGTCATTTCACCACGAATGGCAACACTACGATAACGGTCTTCTTCAGGATCAAAGGTAAACGTATGCTCCTGTCTGGCAGATCTTTTTGTAAGTAAACTATAGGGCTTCCCGTTAAGCCAGATAGTTACTGCAGTAATATGCGGCACCCTGAGTGTTCGGGCAGTGAGTAAAAGTTTGCTGCCATCGGAAGAAATACGCCCATGCAATGATGGATGGGTAACCACCGAATCAATTTTGCTTATGGAACGTGAATGGAAGTAATCTGCCAGTAAAACTTCAGTCTCATCAGGTTGCAGTTCAATTAATGAAGCCAGGCCAAAAATATCATCTCCTTCAGGAAATAATGGTGCCGGGCGTGGAGTACACCCGGAAAAAAGTATTACCAGTACCCAGATTATAATCCGGTTATGTCTTATAATAAAAGGTTTAGCATTCATAGGCGTTTGGTTTAAAGCATCTATTATTAAGCTTATCATTTAATTTCACACAGCCTTAACCAGGTAAAAATTCTTTTTACCGCGCTGTGCCAGAATATATTTCCCGTTAAGTAAAGCATCTTCATTTACAACGAACTGATCATCGATCTTGTTTTTATTGATACTAATACTGCCTTCTTTCAGTGCTCTGCGGGCTTCACCCTTGGATGCCAGAATATTTGTATCTGTCCCGAGAAAATCAATGATTCCGATTCCCTGCCCGAGTTCGTTTTTGGTTATTTCAAACATGGGAACTCCATCAAAAACATCGAGTAATACATTTTCAGGTAATTTTTTCAATGTTTCGGTAGTCCCTTTGCCAAATAAAATTTCACTGGCTTCCACTGCTGTGTTAAATTGATCTTCGCCATGCACCCTAATGGTAATATCTTTTGCCAGGGTTTTTTGTAACAAACGCAAATGGGGTTGTTGCTTATGCTCTTCAATTATATTTTCAATCTCTTTTCTGGTGAGCAAAGTAAATATCCTGATGTATTTCTCTGAATCTTCATCGGAACAGTTTAACCAGAACTGATAAAACTGGTAAGGCGATGTATACTCAGGATCAAGCCAGATATTTCCTTTCTCGGTTTTTCCGAACTTGCCCCCATCGGCTTTCGTAATAAGCGGGCATGTAAGTGCAAAGGCTTCTCCTCCGGTTTTTCTTCTAATGAGCTCAGTTCCTGTAGTTATATTTCCCCACTGATCAGAACCTCCCATCTGCAGTTTACAATTTTTCTCCCTGTAAAGATGCAGGAAATCATAACCCTGCACCAACTGATATGTAAACTCAGTAAATGATAAACCTTCGCGCGATTCTCCGCTCAAACGTTTTTTTACTGAATCTTTTGACATCATGTAATTTACGGTGATATGTTTACCCACATCACGAATAAAATCGAGGAAAGAATATTCTTTCATCCAATCATAATTGTTGACCATTTCGGCCCGATTTACGGCATCACTTTCGAAATCAAGAAAATGCTTCAGTTGTTCTTTAATAGAATCCTGGTTGTGCCTGAGCGTTTCTTCATCCAGAAGATTTCTTTCAGCTGATTTCATTGAAGGATCGCCAATCATTCCTGTTGCCCCGCCCACCAGAACTATAGGTTTATGGCCAGCTACCTGAAAATGCTTCAACATCATTACACTAACAAGATGACCTATGTGCAATGAATCGGCCGTCGGATCAATTCCGACATAAGCTGCAGTAACTTCTTTTTGCAGTTGCTCTTCCGCACCCGGCATAATATCGTGGATCATGCCACGCCACTTCAGTTCTTCAACAAAATTCATAATTCGCTGTTTCAATAAAAGGTTTGAGTTAATTTTATAATCCGGTATTTACTATGGTGTAAAAAATTGATCCCTGAATATCATGATATTTTATACCCAAGCCTGCAAAATTACATACTATGCATTAATAAACTGTAAATTTTAGGTTTTATTTAATGTACAAAACATCGCGAAAAATCATTAGGTTTGTGATATGATACTATTAACAGGAGGAACCGGATTGGTTGGCTCGCATCTCTTATATGAGTTAACAGCTGACGGAAAAAAGGTCAGAGCATTAAAACGTAAGGGCAGCAGGCTTGATATAACAGAAAAAATATTTGAATGGTATAATCCGGAAAAATTTACTGAACAATTCCAGCGAATTGAATGGATTGACGGAGATCTTTCTGATATATTCAGTTTACGCGAAGCATTACAAGGAGTGAAAACAGTTTATCACTGCGCTGCAGTGGTTTCTTTTGTGCCTTCTGAAAGACCCAAAATGCTCAAAATAAATATAGATGGTACCGCAAATCTTGTAAATGCCTGCCTTATGGAAGGTGTTGAAAAGTTTTGCCATTGCAGCAGTATTGCAGCAGTAGGACGCCCCGACAAAGGTACCTGGGTTGATGAATCACTCATCTGGAAAACTTCAAAAAAAAATTCATATTATTCAATCAGCAAATTTGGGGCAGAAAGAGAAGTATGGAGAGGTTCGGAAGAAGGCCTGCAGGTAGTTATTGTGAATCCTTCGGTAATCATTGGCCCCGGCGACCCTGATCGTTCAAGTGCCCGCCTTTTTACCACGGTTAAAGACGGATTAAGGTTTTACAGCAGCGGCTCAACCGGGTTTGTTGATGCAAGAGATGTGGCAAAAGCCATGAAAATTTTAACAGAAAGTGATATTCATGATGAAAGATATATTCTTAACAGTGAAAACATCAGTTATAAAGAGCTTTTTGAAATATTTGCCAGGTATGCTAAAGTAAACCCTCCTTTTTTTCGGGCCGGAAGAACATTAAGCGAAATGGCCTGGCGACTTGAAAAACTCAGAAGCCTGTTGACAGGGAGTAATCCTCTGATTACCAAAGAAACAGCAAGAAGTGCAAACAGCCGGTATCAGTTTTCGAACGAAAAGATCATGGATGAGCTGGGAACCAGGTTTTACAGTGTAGAAGAATCAGCCAAAAATACAGCCGGTTTTTTTGAGAAATACCCAGATATAAGCAATTGATTAGATTATACTTTTCCTAAACCGCCTTTTCGTTTTATTATACTTTGCGTTATCATGTAGAGCAATAAAAGTATCATAAGGAAAAAAGCCAGTCTTCCAAGGTAATCACCGGTTTTAACATAAAAAGTCAGTTTATCATTTTTATGTATTTGAAGCTTTACGGCAGCCGGTTCCCACCAGTTTGTTTGTTCGTACATCTCTCCCCTTGCATCGATAAATCCTGATATTCCGGTTTTCGCCGACCGGGCAATGCTCCTTCTTGTTTCAATTGCCCTCAGCCGCGCATACTGATTATGCTGCTTGTAACCCGGAGTATCTCTCCACCAGCCATCGTTTGTGATAATAAAAATTAATTCAGACCCGTTCTTAATATAATCGTTAAGGTAAGCTCCGTAAATGGATTCATAACAGATCACAGGCGCAACCTGGGTTCCATCAGCACCTTCAAAAACGCCCCTGTAGTTCTGCTTGCCCATACTGCCCGCTGTTCCACCGAAATATTCAACAACTTTTCCCAGCAAACGCAGATATTTCGCAAATGGCATTTGCTCAATACCCGGAACAAGTTTTGATTTAAAGTATTGATCGGTATTTCCTTTTGAGTCGACCATAAGAGCTGCATTGTAGGCATCATAATACTTATCTGTTTCTCCCAGTTTGTCAGCAGTTGGAGGCAGATCATCTCCCGGCTCATAAATTCTGTACATCATAGCCCCTGCCACCCAGGTAAGTGAATCAAACGACATGGCATGTTTCTTCAAAGCAGAATATCCATAATGCGATTCTTTATCGTGTAACCATAAATTAAGGGGGAGTGCAGCCTCCGGGGCAACCACAAACCTTGTATCATTTGAAATCAAGGGATTTGCCAACGCAATCATATCATCAACCCATTGCCTGGCTTCCTCAACTGAAGACGCTTTTTTATAGGGGTCGCGACCGGGTTGAACAACCACTACTTCAACCGGGTCTTCAGGCATCTCGTAACGATTCCAGATAACAAGTGAAATACCTGTTGGCAGTATCAGGAAGAAAAATGTTACCAGCCCCATAATGGCCCTTTTCTTAACCAAACGATACTGTTCCATATTTTGAAGAAATACTTCTTGTTTTTGCATTTCTGACTGGTCTGTAGTATCAATATTTCTTTGAACAGATATTTTACCGAGAGGTGTTCTCCATGCTTTGTATAACGAAAAAAAGCAAATATTTAAAATAATTATCCAGGCAGTTCCACCCAGGGTTCCTGTATATTCATACCATTGTACCCACATGGGAAGTGTTGCAAAGGCATTACCCAGATTTAGCCAGCTCCAGCTCAAATCCCAGTCAAGATGAAGGTATTCAAAGCTTAACCAAAATACCAGCAGAGACAGTACACCCTGATTACCTGGTAAAATACGCCTGGCTGCATGCATAAGAGCAAAAGGTATGGCCATGAAAAATGAGTTCAGAAATACTGCCATCAAAACACCCGGAAAGGAAGCAAAGAATATCCACCACGTGGTGAGTCCGTTGAAAACAGCAAAGCTAAGCCAGGCATATAATAACACACTGTACCTGTTATACTTGCTTCGGTTCTTTAATATATGATCTTCGGCAAGCAACAAAGGAACAAGAGCAACAAAAATAAGCAAAGGAATGCCCCGCGCAGGCCAGCTGAGCGACAATAATAAACCGCTTAATATGCTAAGAAGCAATGGATATGATAAACCGGGAATTTTTCGCATTTTGATACACTGAGTTAAAAACTGTAATTTATTTGTAAAGCAACATTTTTTGAAATGGTAAAAGTAAATAAATTCACTAAAAGCTATTTAATTGGTTGGCATTTTAAAACCCTTTAAAGTATCTGATTCTTAATAATATCTGATTTTTTCAAAATAAAATATAAATTAAAGTTACATCGAGTGTTTAAAATATAGTTTAAAACAATATTTTTCCTACATTTGCTCAATTATTCCAACACAAATTTCAATATTACATATTATGGCTAAAAATAAAAACACCGAGCAAAAAATCTTTGACGCAGCTACTGAACTTTTTATGGAAAAGGGAGTAGACCGTACCAGTGTCAGAGATATTGCTTCTAAAGCCGGTATCAATCTGGCTTTAATGAATTATTATTTCAGAAGCAAAGAAAATCTTTTCGATGCGATCTTTACGAATCTGGTTAAGGAAAACACCAGAGAACTTCTCAAAATCCTTGACTCTGATATGGATCTTGAGGAAAAAGTACAAAATTATGTAAATGCATATATTGATATACTTACTTCAAATCCTTTGCTGGTACCGTTTTTTATGGCAATCATACACCGCAGTCAGGATAAAATTACCAAAATGAAAATGATCAGTAACCTGTATGGCACTGAAAAATTCAGCCAGCAAATTGTTGATGAGGGAAAAAAAGGAACTATACGCAGAACTGACCCTTCTCACTTTTTTGTAGATATGATCAGTTTAATAACTTTTCCCTTTGCCATAAGACCCCTTATCATGGATCGAAACGAGATGAGTGCCGAGGATTTCAACCTTTTTATTCACGAAAGAAAAGAACACGTAACAAATCTTCTGCTTAAAAATATGAAGGATTGCTAAATAAAAACCCGGACTTAAAAAAAAGCCCTGCCATTTCAAATTGTTGCAGGGCTTTTTATTATAAGCATAACAGCTGATAAATTATTAGCATCCACACTTTTTCTCATGCATAAATGGATACCGAAAATCGGTTGGTGGCAAAAATGTTTCCTTGATGGTTCTGGGCGATACCCATCGCAACAAATTAAGGTAACTACCGGCCTTATCATTGGTGCCTGATTGCCGCGAGCCACCAAAAGGTTGTTGCCCCACCACAGATCCTGTAGGTTTATCATTCATGTAAAAATTACCAGCTGAATAACGAAGGATCTGACACGCTTTTACGGTGGCATAACGATCCTGAGAGAAAATAGAACCGGTTAATGCATAGGGTGAAGTTTCATTACAAAGCTCCAGTGTTTTTTCAAACTCATCATCTTTGTAAACGAAAACGGTTAATACAGGACCAAAGATTTCCTCTTCCATAGTTATAAAATGAGGATCGGATGTTTTAATAACAGTTGGATCAATAAAATATCCTACAGAATCATCATATGTACCCCCCACAATTAATTCAGCTTCTTTCGATTCTTTGGCTTTATCAATATAGCCTGTAATGCTTTTGAAAGCTTTTTTATCAATAACTGCATTTACAAAATTGCAAAAGTCTTTCACATCACCCTTTTTGATCAACCTGATATTTTTTTCAATTTTCTTTTTTAATTCAGGCCACATAGACTCAGGTATGTATGCGCGTGAAGCTGCTGAGCACTTCTGCCCCTGGTATTCGAATGCACCACGAACCAATGCAGTGGCAACTTCATCAACGCGTGCAGAAGGATGCACAAATACAAAATCCTTACCTCCTGTTTCACCTACCACCCTTGGATAAGAACGGTAATTCTCAAGATTATTGGCAACAGCTTTCCATAATTGATTAAAAGTGCCGTTACTTCCTGTAAAGTGTATACCTGCCAGATCTTTATGGTTTAAAACTATGTTACCTATCTGCGAGCCTTGCCCCGGAATAAAATTGATAACTCCATCAGGCAGACCGGCCTCTTTATAGACCTGCATCAGATAATAATTGGAAAGCAAAGCGGTGGTTGCTGGTTTCCATACAACAGTATTTCCAAGTATAGCGGGAGCCATCGCAAGATTTGATGCTATTGCAGTAAAGTTAAACGGGGTTACCGCAAATACAAATCCTTCGAGTGGTCGGTATTCAATTCTGTTCAGATTGCCAATTTCACTATGTGGCTGTTCATTATAAATTTCAGAAACATAATGCGCATTAAACCTTATAAAATCAACCGTTTCGCATACGGCATCAATTTCTGCCTGGAAAGCATTTTTCCCCTGCCCCACCATAGTGGCAGCATTGATCAGATTTCTGTATTTTTTGCTGATGAGCTCTGCAATTTTTAAAATAATAGAAACCCTTTCTACCCATGACATTACTGCCCATTGCTTATGTGCTTCCAGGGCAGCATCTATGGCCATTTTTACTTCCTTATCACCTGCTTTGTGATATTTGGCAATAACATTGCCATGATTGTGAGGACTAACAACCTCCTCTAAGTTTCCGGTTCTTACTTCCTTTCCTCCTATTATTAGAGGAATTTCAATTTGGGTATTGCTTTGGCGTTCCAGTTCCTTTTCCAATGCAATCCTTTCGGGTGTGCCTTCAGTATAAGCATAAACAGGCTCATTCTGAGGACGATCAAAAAAGAATTGAGCGTTATTCATAATATTAAAGATTTAATTTGTTTATATAATTTGTTTGTTTTCCTGTTTCCCCAATGATAAGAAAATTAATGCACATAAACAATCCCCGAACGTTAAGGTTTTACCAGAAAAAATAAAAAGCAGAATAACGATGTTTTGACGATAACAAGTAACCCAGGCGAGAGAACTAGTTCTTTATTACAACCTTACATCCACACCCAGGCGAATTACCGGGTTTTGATTATGTATCTGGCTGTCTTTGTTAAAATTCCAAAGCACAATAATATTCAGAAAAGTTCTGGGACTAAGCGCTGCCCTGTAGCCCCCTCCTGCAAAATAATTAAATTCCCAGTATCTGCCTTCAAGATTATCCAGTGGACTGCCTATTCGGGAGTCAAGGTTCATTGCTTCGAATTCTGTTTGAGCAAATATTTGCGGGGTGATGGTATAACGAGCGAACAGATTACCACCATAAATACTTGTTATTATGGTAGATTGCTGTCCATTTCCAAAAACCGAAAAACCCGAATCACGATAATACTGGTAGGTAGCACCCAGTCCGGATGTTAACCGGTTAGTAAACCTGTATGCGATGGTGGGAGAAACAATTATTGCAGTTATGGTACCAAACTGCAATCCCACATATCCTCCTACATATATACGCTCACGTATCGGTAAATCGCTGACATCGGTATCATTATCCCCGGCAAGGGTGTGATAGGGTAAGAGAATGAATAACAATATACTCAAAAAAAGGATCAACTTTTTCATTTTCAATTAATTTAATTACAGCAATAAGACATGTATTACAAAGCAATATTATGCTGTAAGAAGGAAACAAATGTAATACCAATTTGTTGGAGAGGAAATTGTTAATCGCGGATATTCTTTTTTATATATAAGCCTTTCATAAAGCGAGGTTCAAATTTATTGCCAACAGGCAGGTAGCTAATGTTTTCATGGATTCCTACCAACAGCATACCTTGATGAAACAAGCTGTCATAAAACTTTTTGATGACTTTGTTTTGCAGCATTGGGTTGAAGTAAATAATAACATTCCGGCAAAATATGAGGTCAAACCTTGAAAAAACAGGGCCATCAACCAGGTTGTGAAAACGGAAAACAGCTTTGTCACGGATGAATTTTTTCACTTTAATGGATTTACCTGAATTATCAGATTCGAAATATTTTGAAAACTCAACAGGTAAACCCGGTGCATCTGGACTGGGAAAGCCATTGGATTTTAATACTTTATTATAATTTTCGAAATATCCATTATTCAATCTTTTATTGAATACTCCGTTTTTGGCAACCTTAATAATATCAGTGTTTATATCTGTACCCAATACTTTTACTTTTTCCAGCAGGTTCATTTCATTGAGCAAAATAAGTGTGGAGTAAACTTCTTCTCCGCTGGAGCAACCCGCGTGCCAGATATTTATACTTGATTTATCCTTGAAAAGGGGAAAAATATTTTGTTTCAGATTTAACCATACATCAGCATCACGAAAAAGCTCAGTAGTATTTACGGTAATATCATTGATACATTTATTAAAGTACTTTTCATCCCTGCCAGTTTTTTCAACCAGATCATCAACTCCTGAAAGGTTGTGGCTTATCAACAGGTATTCAATGCGCCTTTTAAAAGATAGCTCGGCATAATTGCTGAAATCATAATTGTAGTTATCCCTGAACGCCTTAACAACTTTCATTACATCTTTTGCAGATAATTCCACTTTTAAGGCCATATATTCAGTACAATTAGGTTTTGAATTTATTAAAATACAATGCTGAAATCAGGTGTAATTATTTTTCTATATTTTATTTTAATATATTGATATTAAGCAAATTAACACGATTTGTTTTCCTTGATTACAGCAGGCGCAAGGTAAAAATATAATTATGAGATAATATATGTTTTTTACTGAATTTTTTGATACAAAAGCAGGTAAAAAAACCTGATCTGATAAGCATCCCGGGAGGTGGTCTGATTCCAATTTATTCAAAATCAAAAATATCGCACCTGTGAAAATTTGGAATTTTCTCAATGTGTGTGGCTGAGTAATCAGATATTTAAGTTAAGAAAAAGAAGAGTTAGACGGAAATCAAACTTTTTTTTTAAACAGGAAATACAGTTATTGTGGTTTTAAATCAGTGCCAATAACATGAGCCATAGAAGCAGCTTTCAGCAAGCATTCCTTATATTCTCTTTCAGGAACCGATTCAATGGTTATAGCGCTACCGGCCATAAAACTAAGAAATTTATCAGTTTGGTTATATAGAATACTTCGTATAATTACATTGAAATCAAAATCCTTACCCGGTTTAATATAACCGACAGCACCTGAATATAATCCGCGGCGTGTGGCTTCGTAATCTTCTATCAGTTCCATTGCCCTTATTTTGGGAGCACCTGTCATACTGCCCATCGGGAATGCCAGCCTGATTGCATCCGCAAAATGCATTTCAGTCTTCAAAGTTGATGTTACTGTAGAGATCATCTGATGTACCCGCGGATAGGTATAAATTCCGAAAAGCTCTTCAACCTTCACTGAGCTCTTACCGGCAGATCGTGAAAGATCGTTCCTGACCAGGTCAACAATCATAACATTTTCGCTACGCTCTTTAGGGTCGTTAAACAATTTATTCTTAAGGAAATCATCTTCTTCAGGAGTTTTTCCACGTTTTATGGTGCCTTTGATAGGTTGTGAAATAAGCTTTTTGCCTCTGCGGGCAAGAAAACGTTCGGGAGATGAAGAAATAAGGTATTTTTCGTTGATCCTGTAAAAACATGAAAAAGGTGAAGGATTATGCAAATTCAACTTCAGGTATACATCTACAGGATCAATTTCTGCTTTCTCACTGAAAAACTCAATACAATAGTTTGCTTCATAAATATCTCCTACCCGGATGTGATTTTTTATTTTTTCAACATTCCGTATGTAGTCATTCCTGCTTACCCGGTGCTGTATTTTTTCCACATGCGAGTCATCTCCACTGAACTTAAACCCTGATGCCAGCTCCCATAAATCATCGGGTCTCCCATGGTATTCATTTTCGCTAAGGATGCCTGCCTTTACTTCGCTCCCGGTAAAAAGAAAAACAATTTCGGGTACGAAAAAATGCATCAGTGGCATATTGATCCCATCGGCGTTTTCTGATTTCAGGTTTTCAAGCTGGTTTTTCAGGTCATAGGAAAGAAATCCGAAAATCCAGTCATTACTCAGGTCGGAAAAGTCTTTCAGGGCAGAAAACGCAGGAATATCATCACCAGGGCAAATATGCTTCCGGGCTCCAACAGCCAATAGGGCATCATAACCTGATGAATAAGAATCATTTGCTGCGTAATTGGAATTCAGAAAAGCTACGGTTGAATAGTTTTCTTTTGCCCAGTAAAGCAGGTTATGGTATAAACCGGGTTTATTCTTCAGAGATAAAGTGTAAAAAGTTCTTTCCATCCGGAAATTATTCTGTAACAAAAAACCGACCCGGCAAAACTGTCCGGGCCGGCTAATAAACTTTCGGGCGTTTATACCTGATTAGATTTCCCAGGTGTCGCCACTATTAAGCAGGTCATCAACACATTTTATGGACGATGATTTTTTTGCATTGTCAATTTGTTCCTCAACCATATCATCGTAAGTAGGAGCTTTGGCAGACCGGATAACGCCCATGGCAACAGGGTAATCAGGGCCCATCATACGACCAAGCATGCGATGGATACCAGGATCATAGCTAAACTGGTCATGCACAAGTATATCTTTTTCAGTAATACCACCCACTCCAATTCTTACAGCATACAAGCTTGTTCCCTTAAGTATGATGCCCATATCACGTTCCTTTCCATAAATCATGGGCTCGCCATGCTTTAATATCAGCTGATTTTCTTCACGTTTTTCCCTGGAAGTTAAGGGTGAAAAGGCTTTATCGTTGAAGATGATACAATTTTCAAGAATTTCCACAACCGATGTTCCATCATGTTTGGCTGCTTCATACAAAACTTCAGTCATGAGTTTCACATTATTATCGGGCACCCTGGCAAAGAAAGTACCCTGTGCACCCATAACAAGGCCGGCCGTTATAAAAGGATGTTCAATGGTTCCCTGGGGCGAAGTTTTGGTTACCTTTCCTATGGGTGTTGTTGGGGAGTATTGCCCCTTGGTAAGCCCATAAATCTGATTGTTGAATAATAATATATTCACATCAATATTGCGGCGAATGATATGGATAAAATGATTACCTCCGATGGCCATTGAATCACCATCGCCGGTGGCAATCCATACGCTTTGATCCGGGTTGGCTATTTTTACACCACTGGCAATTGGAGTGGCACGTCCATGAATCCCATGAAACCCAAAAGTATTTACATAGTAAGGAAAACGTGATGAACAGCCTATACCTGAAACAATGGTAAAGTTTTCTTTACGATATCCGATTTTAGGAAATACATTTTCCACAGCAGCCAGGATAGCATGTCCGCCGCAACCCGGGCACCATTTTACCATCTGGTCACTTGCAAAGTCTTCCTTTGTTAACTGAACCGGTGATTTTTCTATTCTTTTATCTAACATTATTTTTCCTCCATAAATTTAGTGAATACCTCAGTGAGCTCTTTTACATGGAAAGGAAGTCCCTGTACTTTGTTGTATTGAAGATACCTGAATTCGGGATAGGTCATTCTGAGGTAACTCACAAACTGACCTTTATTGAGCTCGCAAACGACAATTTTTTTGAACCCTGAAAAAATATCCGGGGTATTTTTGGGAAGTGGCATGATGTAATTAAAATGTGCCAGGCTAATCTTCTGACCGGCTCTTTGCATTTGACCTACAGCTGATTTCAGCATTCCTTCTGTACCTCCCCAACCTACCACAAGCAGATCACCGCTTTCTTCGCCATATATCTCCTGTTCAGGTATATAATTGGCTACTCGCATAACCTTATCTTCCCTGATATTTACCATTAATTCATGATTAAGCGGATCAGTAGAAACATTACCGTCGATATTGGTTTTCTCCAGACCGCCAATTCTGTGCCTGAGACCTTCGGTGCCTGGTACAGCCCATTTTCGCGCGAGTGTTACCGGATCGCGACGGTAGGGTTTAAAATCGGGGTCATTGGGTTTTGCCAAAGGTGGATTAATGTCAGGCAAATCAGCCACCTTGGGAATTTTGAACAATTCAGAACCAAAACCCATGTGTCCATCGGTAAGTAAAAGAACAGGGGTCATATGTTCCATTGAATATTTTGCTGCCATATAAGCATAATAGAAGCAACTGGCTGGGCTTGATGCAGCAATTACTATAAGTGGCGCTTCTCCGTTTCGCCCAAAGAGTGCCTGTAATAAATCACTTTGTTCACTTTTGGTGGGCATACCTGTTGAAGGGCCGGCACGCTGAACGTTAACAATAACCAAAGGTAGCTCAGTAATAACAGCTAAACCTAATGCTTCGCTTTTCAAAGATAACCCCGGACCCGATGTAGTAGTTACAGCCATTGAACCGGCAAAACTGGCCCCGATCGCAGAACAAATACCGGCAATTTCATCTTCTGCCTGGAAAACTTTTGCACCCAGTGATTTATGCTTTGACAACTCCATAAGGATCTCCGTAGCCGGAGTAATTGGGTAGGAACCTAAAAACAATGGCCTGCCGCTTCTTTCTGCCGCGGCAAGCAAACCCCAGGCAGTTGCTATGTTACCTGTAATATTTCTGTAACGCCCTTTTCCCATAGGTGCAGGACCTACCCTGATTGTAGATGCTATAGCTTCAACAGTTTCAGCATAATTGTATCCGGCTTTCAGGGCCGTTTGATTGGCTTGAACAACTTCAGGTTTACTACTGAATTTTTTCAGAATAAAATCAAGGGTACTGTCAAGATTTCTTTGAAAAAGGAAATACATCATACCCAAAACAAACATATTCTTGGTCTTTTCGGCCAACTTTTTGTCAATACTTACATTGGACAAACTTTCTTTTGTAAGCACCGTTATTGGAGCTTTTATAAGGTGATAGGAATTAAGGCTGCCATCTTCAAGGGGGCTTGTTTTATAACCCGCCTTTTCTATTGCTTTCTTTTCAAAAGTAGACTCGTCAACAATTATCGTTGCCCCGGGTTTGGCCCATTTAAGATTGGCCTTAAGCGAAGCAGGATTCATAGCAACCAATACATCGCACATATCGCCCGATGTAAAGATCTTTCTTTGGCCCAGGTGAACCTGGTAGCCGCTTACCCCGGCAACAGTATTCTGTGGAGCTCGGATTTCGGCAGGGAAATCAGGAAATGTTGCCAGATCGTTGCCGGCTAGAGCAGCCGTATCGGAAAACAGCGTGCCGGTCAATTGCATGCCATCTCCGGAGTCGCCAACAAACTTTACAACAACATCCTCTAACTCCATAATATTTTTTTGTTTTGCCATAGTTGTTTTGTTTTGATCTTTTATTTGTATATGGATTTAAAAAGTGATTCTTATATATATTTGAAAAAATTGCTGACCAATCCCTTTTTCAATTCTATATTATGCATGCCTTGTGTTTACAGGCTTTTTTGGTAGTTATTGCTTTATGGTCTGCGAAGTTAATTGTTTAATTTTGAACTGATCAAAAAAATCATATACTTTTTTTAGTCTGTTAAAAACTATGAAATACCTGTGCATAAGAACATCAAAAATTTCATACTTTATTTAAATCAATTTCAAATTAGCCTATTACAAGAAAATTATGTGGACAGTTCAAATTAAGCTTATATCTTTGCAAGTGGAATTAACCCTTTTTACTAACTAAAAACTGACAATAATGGCTTACGTAATCACCGAAGATTGTACTGCTTGTGGCAGTTGCATCGATGAATGCCCCGTTGACGCAATATCTGAAGGAGATATCTATAAAATTGATCCTGATGTATGCACCGACTGTGGAGCATGTGCAGATGTTTGCCCGGTTGAGGCAATTCACCCAGCATAAGTTCTGATGACTGCTTTATGCAGATACTTAAAAAAATTGAAGGCTGTTTCTTAAAATGAAGCAGCCTTTTTTTCTTTTCTACCAAAATGTGTTAATGCAATTCATTGTGTCAAAAATGAGAATTTCAAATACTTCAAAATGATAATTGAATAAACTGTATTAATTTAGCGGCCTGAAAACAATAAAATTCCCGATGGCAGAAAAAGAAAGTACAAAAGATCAGAAAGAAGGCATGTCCTTCTGGTCGCATCTGGAAGAATTGCGCGGACATCTGATACGTTCAGCTGTGGCGGTTTTTCTGCTTGCCATAGGTGCATTTATTGCTAAGGATATCATTTTCGATTATGTAATACTTGCCCCCAAAGAACCTTACTTTATTACCAACAGAGCATTCTGCTATTTGGCAGAAATGCTTTCTGTTCCTGCACTTTGCATTAATCAAAAACCGGTGCAAATCATAAATATTGAGCTTGCAGGACAGTTCAAGACCCACATTATTGTTTCACTTATTGTAGGTATTATTGTTGCATTTCCTTTTATTTTATGGGAGTTCTGGAAGTTTATCAAACCTGCTTTACACCCGCGTGAAAAAGCCAACAGCCGTGGAGCTGTTTTTGTAACATCTTTTCTTTTTATTGCAGGAGTTTGTTTTAGTTACTTTCTTATTGCCCCTCTTACCATAAACTTCCTGGGGTCATACCAGGTAAGTACTATGGTAGCCAACCAAATCGCCCTGCGATCTTATATTACCACAGTAACGATGGTAACATTTGCCACAGGCCTTGTTTTTGAGCTTCCGGTTATCGTTTATTTCCTTAGCCGTGTTGGTTTGCTCACCCCTGAGTTCATGAAGAAAAACCGGAAGACTGCTTTTATTCTTATTATTGCCCTGTCGGCCATCATTACACCACCTGATATTTTCAGCCAGGTACTTGTAGGCATACCCCTGTATGTACTTTATGAAATTTCCATTGGCATTTCTAAAAGGGTGAAAAAGCAAAGGGAAGAAGATGAAATCTGATATTTATTGCATTACGTCGGACCGGAAAAGAATATCTGCTGCCTGATAAACTTTTAGTTTCAGGTTTTCCGGAAGCCCCGGATTTTCAATCAGATACTGATTTACCATTTCAACCACTTCCGGATCGTTGTAATTCCTTAATGTAGCCTGCAGCCAATTCTGGGGAAAGAAAATATCTCCGGTTTTCTGAATTTCTTCAAGTAAAAACAGGCTTTCAGAAATATAATCCTTACCCTGTCCTTCATGAAGTGGATGATGCAAAAAGTAAAGGGCATCGAGAACCCAGGGCTCGGGATTGCGATTCTCTGCCTGCTTAAGATTATGAAAAAAACCGTCTCTTTCTTCTTTATTTTGTGAAACAGCCGGCAGGATAAATTCAAGCCTGCGCTTACGGTAAGGGTTTTCCTGCCGGTCAAGTTCTTTTTGAAGTATATCTGAATTCTCAGGTGAGCGCATGGCAATTTCAAGAGCCAGCTGACTGCGATTCTGCTCACTCAGGTTGAATCCTTCAATCTTCAAATCATTATCATAAATCTGAATCATTTGATTCAAACTTTCCTGTCCACGGGCAAGCTTTACCCAGCTTTCAAAAAACAACTCTTTGGCCTGTATATCATCTTTTAGCAAACTATTCCACAAGATATAATTTGCTTTTCCTCTATAAAGTGATTCATCTTCATATGGAAGAAAGTTCAGGCAAACCTGTTCAAGATTGGATAGCAGATAATTCTGCAATTGCTGACTGGTTTCATACCATAATGCGTCGAGAACAAAGTCAAAATACAGATGAACATTAATATTACCGTTCAGAAAGTTTTCATGTATATTCAGGTAAAGGGCGGTTCTTATATCTTCATTTTCAATACGATGAATATTTGCTATGGCAAAATCAATTTCTTCATTATCCATCTCAAAAAAACCATATCCCATTGCCCGGGCATTGAGCTGCACAACACCAGGCCGGGATTTTATTTCAAATTGCCGGGTAAACCGATGACCTTCTTCCATAAAAAAGTTGGTTGAAAACAGTTGGCCATTAACCAACAAATAACCAGAAAGATATTGTAAAAAGGGCTGACTTTCGCTTTTTGGAGACTCTTGATCAACCATTAATAAGAATCCATCACTCTCACTTTGAATGTTATATGTTATTACAGGCATCCCTTTCCCATAGACCCATGCATTGCTCCAGTTCGAAATATTTTTATCAGAATGCTTGTCAAAAATGGTTACAAGATCATCCCAGTCAGCATTGCCATGCGAAAAAGCTGAAAGATATTCTCTTACAGCTGCGCGAAAACCAGCAGGCTGCATGATCTCTTCGAGTTGCCGGAAGATTATGGGTGCTTTATTATATATGATGGGCCCATATAAAGTCCCTGCCATTTTCATATTTTCCAGTTCCTGTTTGATTGGGTGTGTTCCCCGTGTGCGATCAATGGAATATGCTTTCGGATAATGGGAAGTCATAAACTGCAACTGGTGATTTACTTCCGGAAACATCTCCTCAACCATTTTATCAGCCATAAATCCGGCAAATACTTCTTTCAGCCAAACATCATCGAACCATTCCATAGTAACCAGGTTACCAAACCACATATGTGCTGTTTCATGGGCAATCAAACTTGCTTTGCTTATCTGACGGGTAATTGGCGGATTTTCATCTAACAGCAATCGTGTATCGCGATACCATATAGCACCGGGGTGTTCCATGCCGCTGTACTGAAAACCTGGTAGGATTACCATGTCAAATTTTTCATAAGGATAGTCAATGCCGGTATACTCTTCCATCCATTTCAAAGCATGAAAATGCTGATCAAAAATATCTGAAATGTTGCGTTCTGTTTTTTCTTCATCGGTTTCTCTGTGCAGAATATTTATAGTAAAGTCATCCATTGTTTTGGAAGCATAACTAAATTCACCGGCAGCAAAAGCAAAAACATAGGTACTTATGGGATCAGCCAGACTGAATGAAAACCTGTTAATACTTTCACCCTGATCATCAGATGTTAACGGCCCGTTGCTTATGGCTGTCCAGTTCCCGGGTATATCAAGAGTAAGGTCAAAAGTTGCCTTTATATCAGGCTGATCAAAGCAGGGGAATGCAGTTGAAGCTCTGTCAGGAACGAAAAGGGTATACATGAAATCATCAGAGCGGTTCAATGCCTGATCAGAAGAAGTGAAATCTATTTCTACAATATTCTCCTGTCTGGGTACAAACCCGTTGGCATCAAGGTAAATATGACCATTCATGATACTGTAATCAGCATTTGTTCCGTTAATTTTAATTGCATGAATATAGTCTTCACCGGGTTGGAAATCAATAATTAGTCCATGCCTGGCTTTTAAAGGTTTAAAATAGATTTTAGCGGTTCCGGTAACTGCCTCATTTTTATTATCGGGTATGCGAAAAAAAAGATCATAATGTACATCATACACGTGCCTGACCCTGTAGGCCGCCAGCTCGCGCGAAACACCTTCCTGGTAAAAACTTCGCAACGATCTTTGACAAGAAGAAAATGAAAGCACAATGAGAAAAATTAATATTATATGGAATATCCTGAGATTTCCCGATGTTTTTCGCAAATCAGTAAACATGCAAATAAAAATAAGTATATTATTAAAAAGTTAGTTCGTCGGACAAATACAAAGCCGTTGCCCCTGTTGCGGCAGAGAATATTTTTGTTTTAGCATAATCAACCCGGGGTATCCTGATCCTGAAAGGATAATATTTTTCAAGCAAATCTTTTAAGACAATCATAATTTCATCGCAACAGAGATTTTCGCAAATACTCAGATCGCCACCCAAGGTAATTCTTTCGGGATCAAACAATCCTGTTATTTTACTTATTTCTTTTGCAACCTGTTTGCTTAATCCTGCCAATACTGACCTGCTCAATTTACATCCCCTCCTTGAATAATTATACAGATCAGATATCTGAATTTCGTCAATTGCCCGGTTAACAGGTAGTAAAATATCATTACTGTCTGTTTCATGCATTTTCTCTTCAATAATTTGCTTTAACGAAGGAACCCTGGAAAATATCTCTCCTGCAATGCCATTGGAACCGGTATATAACTTCTGATTTAAAACAACTCCCAGCCCCATGCCACCGGCAAGAGGATTGTACATGATATACAAAATGTTTTTAATGAAGTTTTCACCTCTGTTAAACCATTGTTCACCCAAAGCACCTGCATTGGCGTCATTGATAATGCCGGCAGGAATATTAAAACGATCCGTTACATAACTCTTAAGGTCAAAATCTTCAAGTTTAAGACCGAAGGAATATATGATCCGGTGCGTAACCGGGTCAACTACACCAGAAACAGCAAGGGATATATACAATAACTTGCCAGGCAGACCGGATGTTTCAGTTATTATCTCCGAAATGGTAGTAAGTATGCGACTAATTGTTTTTTCGGTACGCCCGGCGGTAAATTCTTTTTCAACTTTCATAAGAATATCACCGGCAAGATTAACCATAACAGCCCTGATTGAGTTTCGCATAATTTCAAGGCCCAGAATATTTCCATAATCAGGATTTACCTGCCATAAAACAGGCCGCTTCCCACCTTTTTCAGTCGAGTTTCCATAACCGCTCACGCAAATCAATGATTTTTCTTTCAGGTGTCGTAATATATAAACCAATGATGACGGTTGCATCTCGGTTTGTTTAGCAAGCATGGCTCCTGATATTTGCCCCTGAGCACGAATCAATGCAAAAACTTTTTTGTGACTTCTTTCCTTTAATTCCAGCATAATTTGTTTGTTCAATGAGTGAACTAATATACTTTGTATTTGCTTTAGAGCGTGCAAATTAATATTTTTTTTAATCATAGCTTTAATAATGCTCTATTATATTGCCTGTAAATGCCTGCAGTTCTATGTCAGACCATATTAAAAAATAAAAACCCAAACTGACGTTCCAGTGAAAGGGTATTATTCAGCATATATTTTCAGCCATGGTTTTGCATATATTTTAATTCTCCATTGTTAATTTCATAATACTTATAACATACAATAGCAGTCGCTTTGATCGAAAAAAACTATATTTTTTAAATAAATTAAAAAATAATTTGAAATTTGTAAATACTTTTATAAACTTGCATTTCAAATCAGAAATGCAAGGTTTAAAAAACATATTAAATTTCCTTTTTATTAACCTGCTATTGTATTATTTTTATGAAAAGTTTTAAGAATGTTATAAGCTTGATAATCAATACTCTTCATAAACAAAAAAGGAATTCATGAAGGCAATTTTCAATAGTAATTTTACTGAAATAACAAATGAAAGCAGGCTGATGCAGCAAAAACTCAGGATTATTCAGGTTATATCGCAAAAAGGACACGGTATAACAGTTCCTGATATTTGCAAAGAATTAAAGATAAGTGCGCCGACCGGTATAAAACTAGTAAATGAACTCCAGGAAGAGGGCTTTCTTAGGGTTGCAGGAAAAAAGGAAACACTCAACGGACGTAAGCCGGCCATTTACGCATTAAAAAATGTAAACTTTTATGCTTTGAGTGTGGAGGTTCTGTTAAAACGGATCTCTGTCGGGATTATTGACTCACTCCTTAATACTGTTTACTACAGACAAAAGACTGATTTTATCCTTGAAAACACCCAGGATTGTTTGGATAAGGTTGAATCTTTCATTCTCGATTGTCTGAATAATTCAGGTATCAGTGAAAGTGCAATATTGGGGATGGGAATGGGTATTACAGGCCGTGTAAAGGGCACAACAGGAGAATCTCTTAATTTTTTCAACTTTATGGACCATCCTTTATCAGAATATTTCTCAAGAATGTTTGACATTCCTGTTTTCCTTAACAATGATACCCGCTGTTTTGGGCAGGCTGAAAGAATCATTGGTAAAGCCCATGAAGCAAATCATGCAATTGTTATTAACCTGAG
>SLOJ01000238.1 GCA_007132585.1 Bacteroidales bacterium
CTTTTTATTGGTCTTGCGGGCACTGCAACCGTAAAAAGCAGTGACAAGATCCTTACACTTGAACCCAAACAAACCATCTTCATTACCAGCGAAGAACCCCGGCAAATGGAAAATCATACTGATAACCCCATAGCGGTTATGGTTGTGAAAATCTTTTGACTCCAAAAAAAAGCCACTGCAAAAACAGTGGCTTTTTTAAAATATCCGGAAACTGTTATTATGCTCCTAATGTAGCTACCATAACAGCCTTAATGGTATGCAAACGGTTTTCAGCCTGGTCAAATACCACTGAGTGCTCTGATTCAAAAACATCTTCTACTACTTCCATTCCGTCGAGGCCAAACTTCTGGAAAATATCTTCTCCAATTGTGGTTTCGCGGTTATGGAATGCTGGCAGACAGTGCAGGAATTTCACCTTCGGGTTTCCTGTTTTTTCTATTACATCCATATTTACCTGGTATGGTTTCAGCATATTGATACGCTCTTGCCAAACATGGTCGGGCTCTCCCATTGATACCCAAACGTCGGTATAAAGGAAATCGCAGTCTTTAACGGCTTCAGCCACATCTTCAGTAATAGTGATCTTTGCACCGGTTTCTTTGGCAATTTCGCGGCATTGGGCAACCAGTTCATCGCTCGGCTGAACAGATTTTGGGGCAGCAGCGCGGAAATCCATACCCATTTTGGCTGCACCTACAAGCAGTGAGTTCCCCATGTTATTGCGTGCATCGCCCAGGTAGCAGAACTTAACCTGGTGCAGGGGCTTATCGCTATGTTCCAGCATGGTGAGAAAGTCTGCAAGAATCTGTGTGGGATGGAACTCATTGGTAAGTCCGTTCCATACAGGCACTCCTGAATACTCTGCCAGTTCTTCAACTTTGGTTTGTCCAAACCCACGATACTCAATACCATCATACATACGACCCAACACGCGGGCAGTATCTTTCATGGATTCTTTTTTGCCAATCTGGCTGCCGGTAGGTCCCAGATACGTTACTCTTGCACCCTGGTCAAAAGCAGCTACTTCAAATGCACAACGTGTGCGGGTGCTGTCTTTTTCAAAAATCAGGGCAATGTTTTTTCCATTAAGACGGGGCAGCTCATAACCACCATATTTGGCTTTTTTAAGATCCAGTGAAAGATCGAGTAAAAACTTGATTTCCTGTGGAGTAAAATCCAGCAGTTTCACAAAACTTCTGTTTCTAAGATTAAATGCCATAGCTATTTGTGTTTTAAGGTTCAAAGTTAATTAAATTATTATCGATTTTGGTTTATTTGGTATTGGGTTATTGGGAAAATAAGATATTAGGAAAATAAGTATTTCGATTTGTTATAATCACTATTCATAATTTACCCATAAATCACGGTTCCAGCTTTCTCATTTTGAAGCTCTGCAGCTTCAGTAATGATAGCTTCCTTACCACCACCTTCCACAAACTCAATACATGCCTTCACTTTGGGTGCCATGCTGCCTTCTGTAAACTGACCATCGGCAAGATATTTTTTAATCTCGGGGATGGATACTCTTTCCAGTTTTTGTTCATCAGGCTTATGGAAGTTGATAAACACATTAGGTACATCAGTAAGAATGAAAAATTCATCAGCCTTAATTTTATTGGCCAATAATGACGATGCAAGGTCTTTATCAATAACCGCATCAATACCCACCATTTTCCCTTTATCATCAATATAGGCAGGGATTCCACCTCCGCCTACGGTAATAACGATGCTTCCTTCGCGGGCAAGCTTTTCAACAGCTTTCCAATTGGGGATTTCAAAAGGTCTTGGAGAAGCAACTACCCTTCTCCAGCCTCTTTTGCGCGGATCTTCATGGAAAGCCCAGTTTTTGTCTGCCTTAAGCTGATCAGCTTCTTCTTTTGTATAAAAAGGTCCGACAGGTTTGGTCGGGTTCTGAAATGCAGGATCATTTTTATCAACAACCACCTGCGTTACAAGGGTAACAATATTGCGGTCGATACCTTGTTCAGCAAGCACATTCCGCATTTGCTGTTCAATCATAAAACCGATGGAACCCTGTGTTTCAGCCACACAAAAATCAATGGGCTGCTTGGGTAGTCCGTATATTTTATTACCGGCTTCGTGTTGCAGCAGCACATTGCCCACCTGAGGCCCGTTGCCATGGCCAATTACAATGTCATACCCTTTTTTAATCAGATTAACAAGGTACTGACAGGTATCATATACGTTCTGCTCCTGTTCATCAATGGTTCCTGACTGATCGCCTCTTAATAAAGCATTGCCTCCAAAGGCAATTACAGATAATTTTTTCATTACATTTAAGTTTTAAAAGTTTTGGTATTCCAGAATAAGAATCCTGTAAAAGCAAAATCTTTAGTTTGTCGAATATTGTTTTATAGAAAAGTTCGGTAGGGGAAAATCGGGGAGGTTTCCCATTTTCAGATCGCACGCAAAAACTTGTCAGGTATATCTGACGGGAATAAAATAAAACATACAGGAAAACCTCTGGTAAGGCTCATAAATGATTTATTTTTTGCGTTTACTTTAGAATGCTGCAAATCTAAAAATATTTATTGAAACGGGAAGTGATTTTCGGGGTTTTGTAATTTTTTTTATAAATATAAAACCTTACTGTACTTCTTCAATTGAAATAAGCTCATTAAGAATGGCATAAACAGTAAGACCTGCAACTGATTTTATATTCAGTTTCCGGGTAATGTTTTTCCTGTGAGAAATAACAGTGTGTGTTGAAATGAAAAGTTTGTCGGATATTTCTTTATTGCTCAATCCTTTCACCAGGAGTTTCAGAACATCAAGTTCACGGTTTGACAGGGCCTCTTCCGGTTTTTTTTGTTTCCCGGCAGGAGTTTTATCAATCAATGAATAGATTTTTTTTTGAATTTTATTTCGTGTATCACTCACCATGATTACTTCATCAAAACGGCTCATGAGTTCGTCATCAAAAAGCGCATACACCATAGCTGCAATTTTCATGCTTCCATCATTAAGTTCTTTCAGGGTTTCCAGGCTTTCAATACTTACCATACCTGGATTGATAATAAGCACATCGGGCTTAAAACGCTCAATAAGTTCATTCAATGCCGAAGCGCAGGCAACTTCCCTGATGGCGTTAAAAAGCCCAACAGCCTCTGCAATATAAACCAGGCCTTTACGGATGATCTCAGATTGTTCTGCTATAATTAAGCTCTTGCCCATATCTTAGTTTAGGAAATTTTCTGTTCAAGCTGTCCTACAATAGGAATAAGAACTTTGTCTTCAATCCTGGCATGATTGATCAGGTCATCTTCAAAATCCATCAGTTCATTAAGCAGGCGTATTCGCAGATAACGATCATCTGACGGGGGAAAATATTTAATGAGCAAACTCTTAAGATCGCTAAGCTTTTCCTCAATATTGTCGTGCCTTTCCTTAAAAACTCCAATATGGTAATCAATATCTTTGATATTGGGATTATTGCTTTTGATCTGCTCTGATAATGCAGCTACATAGGGAAAAGCCGTGTGATCTTCATATGCCAGATGATCCTTTACCTCTTCGATATATTGCCCGAAAAATTTCTCAAGCTGGCCGGTTGCAGGATGGTCAACTGAGTTTTTAAACTCTTCCAAAAGACTTTCCAGGTAAGGAATTTTCTCTTCAAGATAATATTTGTGTGAATTCTCAAGATAGAACAACAGCATATCCACATCCAGGCCCTTCAATTTCCGGTCGGGAAAATAGTTGGGATTCAAAAAAACATTGACCATCAGGATAAAAAAATCTGTATCAATTCCTTTATTCTTACAGATTTCCCTGACGGTTTGATCGCCAAAACCTAGTTCAATTCCGAAACGAGGCATCAATACCAGGGCTCGCTTATCATGATTAATGATATCGGCCATTTTCATTTTACCTGAAATAATAAGATCTTTCATACTCATTAAATTTACGCAAATTTAGGCATAGCAGCGCAAAAAAAAAATCCCCGTAAATGGGGATTCTTTGGCACAATCAAATTTTAAGTGTAAAATATTACTTATGTATATTACCTGTCAAACACTTTTTCGTCAATTGAATTTTTATCAGAACCATTCACCAGTACAAAAAGTGCAGCCAGCAGCATGGATAAATCCAGTCGGGCCGAATGAGCAAATCCCCAGAATCCATCGCCAAGCTGGGGAAATTTGGTGGTAATAATAGCTACGATCATAGTAATGATAAGGGGAATAGCTGCAAGTCGCGATGCAAACCCAAAGAGAATAAACAAGCCTCCGATGGTTTCAAAAAATCCTACGAAATAGGCTGTAAACTCAGGAAACGGGAATCCCATATCAGTGAAGCGACCGGGTCCCATATTTTCAGGGAAGATAAATTTTTGTAGTCCTGCCACCAGAAAAACATAGCCAAGAATAAGCCTGATAAATATGTATCCTTTGATGTCATTGGTTTTGAAAAGATTTTTCATACGTTCATATTTTGATTATACATAACAGAGTTTCATTAAATTTCAACAACCCAAACTCAAACATGTTTAATGTCTATCTTTCACATAACGGTTGCACACAAATTCAGATAACTAATAGCATGCAAGTTTTATAATTATCTTTCTGGATAAAATAAGCAAAGATGTATTGGTTTAATCATTATTTCTCAAGAAAAAACATCAGAGGAATATGTACCCTTTCCTGCCATGATTCTTCACTATGATCAGCCCCTTCAAATTTCAGGGTAATTCGGTGTTTTTCATTTATGTAGCCTTTCTCAGTTAAAATATTATCCACTTTTAGCTGGTAGGGTTCATATAACGAATCAAGTGTTTCGGTGCCAAAATCAAAATACAGTTTATGGTTTCCGGGTTCCGGCAGGTTTGAATTAACGTAATCCATGAATACTCCGTTCAGTGCAGGCCAGTGGGTTGAAATACATGCTGCCCCACCAAATACTTCCGGATATTCGGCAAGGGCGTACAAGGAGATCAGGGCACCCATGCTAGAACCCATGATAAAGGTATGCTCGCGTTTTGTGGATGCATTGTAAGTACTGTCAATAAATGGCTTAAGCTCTTTTACAATAAATTTAAGGTAATTATCAGAGAGTAATTCACCATCCCATCCTTCCCGGTCAGCTTTTTCACGAACTAAACTCAGGGGTTGTGCAGGCATATATTCGTTCATTCTTAAAGGGGAGTTCCAGATGGCAACAATAATTGCAGGACGGATTTCCGCTTTTTCGAGCAATTTCACAATAGCCTTATCCACCTGCCAGGCAACTCCGGCGTAGGATGTTTTGGCATCAAAAATGTTTTGCCCATCGTGCATGTAAATAACATCATACTGTTTTGTTTCTTCTTTAATATAGCCTGGTGGCAACATTACTTCAATGTTGCGGGAAGCAACATAATCCGACTTAAAATTTACATAATGGTCAATATGCAGCGGGGAGGCTTTTTCATGATTCATACACGCAACCCAAATTAACAACAAAGTAAAAGGAAGAAAGAATTTTAGTCTTATTCTCATTTTCATAGCTTTTAAGCTGTAATACATTTTACTGCTAAGCTACAAAAACTGTATTACACTTTCAGAGCTCCCATTCCTCCGTCTACTCCTATCACCTGCCCTGTTATCCATGAAGCATTATCACTAAGTAAAAAAGCAGCCATGGCTGCGATATCTCCGGGTTTCCCTACCCTTTTCAGAGGATGTCGCTGTGCTGATGCTTCTTTTCTTTCATCTGTACTCAACAGCCTCGAAGCCAGGGGCGTATCTGTTAATGAAGGAGCAATGGCATTTACGCGAATAGCAGGTGCAAGTTCAGCTGCCATAGAACGGGTCATTCCTTCTACAGCTCCTTTGGCCATTGCCACTGAAGTATGATAAGGCATGCCCTGCATTACAGCTACGGTGCTGAAAAATACAACCGATGCCCCTTCTGCTTTTTTAAGTTTTGATAAAACCGACTGCAAAACCTTAAATCCACCCAGGGCGTTTAACTGAAATTCACCCATAATATCTGCCTCTTTTAAACCTCGCAAAGGTTTCAGATTTATACTGCCGGGGCAGTATACGAGACCGTCAAGTTTCTCGGGCAGAAAATCTGCCGGTACATCATCTTCTAAAGCATCGAATTCGTGGTAGCTTATGTTTTCTGACTGGGGTAACTCTCCCCTGGTGCGGCTTAGTGCATAAATTTTGTAATTTTCACTTAAATTTTCAGCCAGTTCAAGACCGATACCGGAACCCGCTCCAATAATTAATATATTTTTCATAATCAATAAGTATTTCGTTATTATAGCAGTAAAATTTTTACAATTCTTTGTTTATGTGAATTTTAACCTTAATGCCGGTAAAAAGTTCAAATTGCAATATCTTGCAATAAGAGTTTTTATTAATAATGGTCTCTGCGATTCCCGGATTTGCTTTATTTCTGCATAATTCATCTCTAAGATAGAACAATTAATCATTCAGTATTAGAGTTGATAAACTAAAAAACAAGTATAACATATATTAAGCATATCATACAATAATCCATTATTTTTTTCTGTTTTTAAAAACAAAACCTTATTTTTGACCTTCCGATGGGCAGGCAACTGAATTATCAATAATAATATTTCTTTTTTTGGTTTTTTGAAATAGGTTTATAAAACCACTGACAGAAACAGGTTTTAAATTATTTAACTCGGCGCTACGTGGCAGACAGCATAATAATCATCCCTACATACAATGAAAAGGAAAATATTGAGAGAATCATCAGAAAGATTTTTTCATTGGAAAAAACCTTTCATCTCCTTGTAATTGATGATAACTCACCCGATGGTACTGCTGAAATTGTAAAAGGACTGATCACTGAATTTCCCAACCGTCTTTATTTAGAATCCCGTAAAGGGAAACTGGGTTTGGGTACTGCTTACATTTACGGCTTTGAATGGGCACTCAAAAGAGAATATGCATACATTTTTGAGATGGATGCCGATTTTTCACATAACCCTGAGGACCTTACAAAACTCTATGAAGCATGTGCCCATGATGGCTATGACCTGGCCATAGGCTCAAGATACATTAACGGCGTAAACGTAATCAACTGGCCTATGGGAAGGGTGCTTATGTCGTATTACGCTTCTGCTTATGTACGTTTTATTACACGCATGAAGGTAAGAGATACTACCGCCGGATTTAAATGCTACAAACGTAAAGTGCTTGAAGCTATAAATCTTGACAGAATTAAATTTACCGGTTATGCATTTCAGATTGAAATGAAATATATTACCTGGAAACTGGGATTCAAAATCAAGGAAATCTCAATCATATTTACCGACAGAACCCACGGAACATCCAAAATGACCAAAGGAATATTTAAAGAAGCCATCTGGGGTGTTATTGAATTACGAATGCGCGGACTCTTCGGCTCAGTTCAAAAATATGCAGGCAGCATTTTTTAACCCTTAACAAAAAACTTTTCAAATCTCTTTTCATGGCATCAAAAACCCTTATCATCAATGCATCTATCGTAAATGAAGGACGTATGTTTGCCGGTTCTGTTTTGATTGAGGATGAATTCATTTCAGAAATTTATGAAGGCAATCCTGATGTATCTCTATTTAGTAACATGGAAATCATTGATGCTGAATTTTCTATTCTGATGCCCGGCATCATCGACGATCAGGTTCATTTTCGTGAACCGGGACTTACGCACAAAGCTGAAATATTAACTGAGTCAAAGGCAGCCATTGCAGGGGGTATTACATCATTCATGGAAATGCCCAATACAATGCCGCAAACCACATCTGTGGAAGAACTGGATAATAAATTCAGGCTTGGTGCAGAAAAAAGTATGGCTAACTACTCCTTTTACATGGGAGCAACCAACGATAACCTTAATGAACTGGATAAAATTGATCCAAACAAAGTATGCGGGATAAAGGTCTTTATGGGTTCATCAACAGGGAATATGCTCGTTGACAATGCGAATGCTCTTGAAAAAATTTTCCGGAATGCCAAATTACTGGTTGCCACCCATTGCGAAGATGAAGCAACCATAGAATCAAACCTGCAAAACTTTAAAAACAAATTTGGTGATGCCATAAAACCTGAGCATCACCCCCTGATACGAAGTCATGAAGCCTGTTTGTTGTCGTCACAAAAAGCAACTGAACTGGCCCGGAAACATAAAACCCGGCTCCATGTACTTCATCTTTCAACGGCAGAAGAAACTTCACTTTTCAGCAGCACACAACCCTTATCTGAAAAGAAGATAACAGGTGAGATTTGTGTACACCATTTATGGTTTTCAGATGAGGATTATCGTGAGAAACAGAATATGATAAAATGGAATCCTGCCATTAAAAAACTGTCTGACAGAGAACAACTTTGGTCGGCGCTGCTGGAAGGCAAACTTGATGTTGTTGCCACCGATCATGCACCCCATACTTTAGATGAGAAGAAGAATCCCTATTTATCGGCTCCTTCCGGCGGACCCCTTGTGCAGCATTCTCTGCAGGTAATGGCTGAGGCCTGCAAAGCAAGAAGATTGCCATTTCCTTTGCTGGTTCAATGGATGTGTCACAACCCTGCCACATGCTTCAATGTTTCCAGAAGAGGTTTTATCCGTAAGGGGTATTATGCTGACCTTGTGATCTTAAATCCTTCAGCGCATCACCAGGTTTCCAGAGAAAATATTCTTTACAAATGCGGTTGGTCGCCGTTTGAAGGATATACTTTTACAACAGCGCCAACCCATACTTTCATAAACGGGGAACTGGTATTTGAAAAAGGCAAATTCAAGGATAACTACAGGGGAATGGCACTGGAATTCAACAGATAAACTTATAATATTTGTTGTTTTAATTTATTGAATATCAGGAAAAAGATTCCCAAAACAAATATCAGAATTGCCAGGATAAAAAATACATTATATAAATCTCCCAGTCTTAATAACGGTTGTATGGCAATGGGAGAACCAAACATACCCAGGAAAAGTGACATATTCAGATATCCAACCAGCTGCCCACGCATTGCCGAAGGAGCAAGTGAAATCAACCACAGGTTTATATTAGGCATCATTAAACCAAAACCCAATCCTGAAAAAACAATCCCCACAATCATCATAACATAAGAACCAGACTGACTAATGATCATAAAGCCTGTAAAAACAAGGAGATACACCAAAGCCATAATTGCCGGATAGCTCATTCTTCTCTTTACCTTGCTGTAGTTTAATGAGGTGCTGACAGATGCAACATTTACAAAAGCAATAGCAAATCCAATCCGGGTATTTGAAATACCTTCCATAGCATTAAGCATAAAGGGCATTTGCGTGGGAATCATATAAAAAATCAAGGCAGAAAAGAAAGTAATAGCATATACTGCCCAGATTATAGGTGTTATTTTTACTTTGCTTCCAGTACTTTTCTGTCCTTTTATTTGATCCGGCTCAGCGTTTTTATCTTTAAACGGTTCATAGACTGAAATAACTGCCATTATCCAGACTATAAAGGAAGCAACATACAACAAAAATGGCATCCGCCAGTTTATATCGGCCAGCACCCCGCCAAGTGATATAAATATCAGTCCACCCATACCGGCAAAAGCCGCCTGTAAACCCATAAAGCGACTTCGTTCTTCCCCTTCAAAATAATCACCAATAAGCGTAATAACCGATGTAATTAAGGCTCCTACAGCAATTCCAAGAAGCGCCCTGCCAGCAAGAATATGGTAGAGGTTATTCAAATAAAGTCCGGTTGTGCCTGCGAAAGCATATAAAACCAATGAAAACAGGAGTACTTTTTTCCTTCCGGCCTTATCTGTAAGGTAGCCCGCAAACGGAGCGAGTATACCCATAAACAAAGCCGGCAAAGTAAGTACAAGCCGACTTAATAAATCGATACCCGGAACATCAGAAAATTCTTTACTTATTTGTGGCAAAGCCGGGGCTACAATTGCACCAGCCATAACAGTTAAAGTACTTGCGATTAATAAGGTTGCTTTGCGCAAACCCTTATATTTTTCAATCATGTAACATTCAGGATTATCAGATGAAGTTACTTATTTCCTTTGAAGAATTGGTTAAGGAGAATTGATTTTATTTTTGGCGCCGATATTTTCATTGGATAAACCCTCAACTAATTTCTCCGCTTCATTGTAATAATCATCCCTTGTTTCATCTGTTATGGAATGGATGGATGCAAAATAAAGCTGATGTATGATTTCTATTCCGCAAAATCCAAATACGCCTTCCGAATTTACTCTGTTCATGGCCTGGAACATACCCTGTTCGTATTCAGCACGCGATTGCCCAAGTGAACTCATGACAATAGCTTTTTTATCAGTTAGCAAAGGATAAGGTCCGTTACCATTGGTTTTATAAGCAAATCCCCAGGAAAAAGCCCTGTCAATATATCCCTTCATAATGGCCGGCATTCCTCCCCACCAAACCGGATAAATAAACATTAAAAGATCAGCCCAACGCACCATATCCTGCTCTTTAGATATATCATCTGGTGTTTTACCGGCAGAGATCATTTCAAAATCACCGGGGCTTAAAACCGGATCAAAATTCATTTTGTACAAATCTCTTACCATCACTTCATCGCCCTTGTCGATAAATTTTTTAACTACGCGATCAAGAAGCTGATGATTAAAATTACCTGTATTGTGGTTACTGTATATTATTAAAACCTTCATGAATGAAATACTCTTTTTAATGTTCAATATTTAGTAATATCAATTGTGGTGTCTGTTTGTTCAAAACAAGATATGATTTATTCGAAAATAATAAGTTATTATTCTATTTCATGCAATTGAACAAAACTATTTATTTAACGTTTGAATGATTAGTTTTGTTTAGCTTAATATAATTATATGTTAAACATTTCTATTAAAGAATTTTTTCAATTTTAGCCTTGTATATATCCATTATATTATTTATATTTGATCTAAATAAAAACAAGGGAATTTAAAAATACAATTTACTGACTAACAATATACTTAAAATAATTAAACAATTAAAAATACATTAAATCACATTAGATATGAGAAAAAGCATTTTAACTACAGCAATGATTTTAGGTGGATTTGGTGCCTATGCAGACTCTTTTAATTTCAATACATTTAATATTCCGGTTGAACTTATCAATGGTGAAACTATAGAAATAACCGTAAAACAGGAGCTACCCATTAATGATCAGACTGAGAATATAATTAACATATCTGAAAATCTTGGTAAAGAAGTAATGAATCATGAAAAGATGCTTCAGCTGTTAAATCAGATTCGCAAAGTGGAGAATGAAGTTGATGAGGAATTACCGGTATAACTTTTAAAGTTATTAATTTAAAAGCCGGGCGCATAACCCGGCTTTTTTTAATTTTACACGGTAGTAAATCAATGAAATAAATTCAGCTAATACACGCTTAACTATTTCATTTACAATCTCTTTTATAATTTATTGTCTGATTTTAAATAATATAAAAATGGAAGAAAGCAAAAGTACAAAACGCCTGAATAAGACCGTCAAGGTTGTTGAGAGATACATAATAAAAACCCTTATCGGACTTATGACACTTCTATTGGTCATTGCAACCGTACAGCTGGGATATATGGTTTTTAAAAACATAATTGAGTCTGATGTTTTCATTCTCGACCTTGATGTCCTTATGGATTTATTTGGGGTATTCCTTTTGGTACTTATCGGAATAGAGTTGCTGGATACCATAAAAGTATATTTTAAAAAACACGATATTCATGTTGAGGTGGTTATGCTGGTAGCACTTATTGCTGTTGCCCGTAAAATTATATTACTTGATTTTGATAAATATACAGGATTAGAAGTATTAGGCATTGCAGCTATTGTAATTGCTCTTGCATTGGGTTACTACTTCATAAAAAAAGCGGGAGGTTGTGGATTTTGGCCAAGTGAAAAAGAAACAGTGAAAGATGTGGTAATAGAAGAAACAGAATTTGATGATGATGGAAAGACTCCCATTTCCGAAAGAAAAAAAACATTAAAGGAAAAAAACATAGAAGAGCAGGTAGAGCCTGATCTTAAAACAAAATACACCGGCCCAAAGGATGAAACTATTGAAACAAAGATTGAAAACGAACGACAAAATAAAAAATAAGAATATTAAGGCCCTTGTTCCTTTTTTTTATTGATATATTTTTCTTTTTTAAAACATATCCCATAAGACTGTTTCACAGATAGATAAATTATAAGGTATTTTTTATCCCTGTTTGCTAATCTTTTCTTACTTTCGCATGCGGAAAAACATTAAACCTTATAATAGAAATCTTGAGCCATGCCAGAGGTTAAGTCCGTCACCAAGTACATTTTTGTAACAGGAGGTGTAACATCATCATTGGGAAAAGGAATTATTTCAGCATCACTTGCCAAATTACTTCAGGCAAGGGGCTATACCGCCACCATTCAAAAACTTGATCCTTATATCAATATTGATCCCGGTACCCTTAACCCATATGAACATGGCGAATGCTATGTTACAGAAGATGGTGCCGAAACCGATCTTGACCTGGGACACTATGAAAGGTTTCTGAATGTACCTACATCACAGGCAAACAATGTAACCACCGGAAGAATATATCAATCAGTTATTGAAAAGGAAAGAAGAGGGGATTACCTTGGAGAAACCGTTCAGGTAATTCCCCATATCACCGATGAAATAAAACATTGTATAAAGCTTCTTGGAGAGGACAACAAATACGATTTTGTGATAACTGAAATCGGCGGTACGGTTGGCGACATCGAATCACTTCCTTACGTAGAAGCCATCAGGCAGCTTCGCTGGGAACTTGGAAACCGATGTGTTGTGGTGCATCTCACCCTGGTACCATACCTGTCTGCCGCCAAAGAGCTGAAAACAAAACCTACACAGCACTCTGTAAAAACCATGCAGGAATACGGTGTACAGCCAGATATACTGGTATGCCGCACTGAAAAACCGCTGAATGAAGGTATTAAAAATAAAATTGCACTCTTCTGTAATGTAAGTCCGGCTGCGGTTATTGAGTCAATTGACACCGATAGTATTTACAGGGTTCCGCTTCTCATGCGTGAAGAAAAGCTTGACCTTCAGGTATTGAAAAAAACAAATATGTCTGCAAATTGTCTTCCTGAACTTGAAAAATGGGAGGAATTCATTGAAAGACTGCAAAACCCTGAAAGAACTGTCAAAATTGCCCTGGTCGGAAAGTATGTGGAACTTATGGATGCCTATAAATCCATCATTGAATCCCTTATACATGCCGGAACTTCTAACCGGTGTAAAGTTGATCTGAAAATGATCCATTCAGAGCATATTGAAAAAGGCAATATAGAAAATCTGCTGGAAGGAGTTTCGGGTATACTTGTTGCACCGGGGTTTGGCGAAAGAGGTATTGAAGGAAAGATAACCGCTATCTCCTACGCAAGAATACGTCGGATACCTTTCCTGGGTATTTGCCTGGGTATGCAATGTGCTACAATTGAGTTTGCACGGAATGTTCTTTCATTAAGTAAAGCCCATTCAACAGAAATGCTGCCTGATACCCCGCATCCTATTATTGATATTATGGAAGAACAAAAAAAGATAAACCTTAAAGGAGGGACCATGAGACTGGGGGCCTATGCATGTAATCTTAAAGAAGATTCAAAAGTTTACAAAATTTACGGAAAGGAAAAGATTTCGGAAAGACACCGCCATCGTTACGAATTCAACAACAAGTATCTTGAAATTTTTGAAAAAAATGGAATGATCTCTTCCGGCAAAAACCCTGAAACCAACCTTGTGGAAATAATGGAGATCCCTGCCCATCCATGGTTCGTTGGAGTACAATTTCATCCGGAATATAAAAGTACTGTGGCCAGACCACACCCATTATTTGTAAACTTTGTTAAGGCTGCCATCGAATTTAATAACGGCAATAACTAATTGTGGAACATTTTGTACTTTTGCAGGATTATTTTCCCGGTCAGATGCCGCCGGTATTCCATCATGGATCATAACTTATTCTAAACATTAACAATCACCAATCATAATGAACAGAGATAATATTGTTGGTCTTATTCTGATCTTTGTAATTCTCATAGGATTCAGCATTCTTAATGCACCCAGCGAAGAGGAAAAACTGGAAGCGCAAAGACAAAGAGACAGCATTGCGGCAGTGAGGGCCGAAGAACAAAGAGCCAGGGAGGCTGCAGCAACTATGGCCGAAGAAACCATTGCCACTGAAAAAGAAGAAATAGCTGAAATTGAAGATGATTCTCTCAGACAAGCCGTATTGAAGGACCGTATGGGATACTTTGCAGGTTCGGCAACAGGAGAAGAGAAATTTTACACTGTTGAAAATGAATTGCTCAAACTAACTTTTTCAAATAAAGGGGGATTTCTTACATCAGTTGAGCTTAAAAAGCATAAAACATGGGATCAACGACCGTTGGAACTGCTTACCGGTGATAATAATATTTTTAACCTTAACTTCCTATCCTCCAACAGAACTATATCAACCCGTGAACTTTACTTCGTTCCATTTTTAAATGAAGTAACCCCAGCCGATCAGGCCAATATCAGGGTCTCACCCGACGGGGATCTCACATTTTCCATGAGGCTTTATTCTGATAATCATACTGATGATAATCCCCGATTTCTGGAGTTTGCCTATACATTAAAATCGGACGATTATATGATCGGTTTTGATATCAATACCACTGGCATGGCTGATGTAATCGCCACCAATATCAGTTATCTGAACCTGAATTGGGAAATGGATTTACATCGTTTGGAAAAAAGCCGCAAGAATGAGATGAATGTTACCACTATACATTATAAATTTTTCAATGATGATGTGGAGAAACTACGGGAAACACGTGATGCAACAGAAAACCTAAGAACCAGCGTTAGGTGGATATCCTTTAAGCAACAGTTCTTTTCCAGTGTATTGATTGCGGGCAACAATTTCAGCAGGGCGGAAGTCAGTACTCAATCATATGAAGAAAACAATGAAGATCTTCTTAAGAGAATGACAGCCACCATTGATATTCCTTATAATAGCAGGGAAAATAATAGTATTCCCATGCATTTCTATTTTGGCCCCAACCATTTTAATACACTTAAAGCATACGACCTGAAACTTGAGGAACAGATACCACTGGGCTGGGCCCTTTTCGGCTGGATCAACCGATTTGTGGTTATTCCGGTTTTCAATTATCTCGACAGTTTTAATCTGAATTATGGTATTATCATTCTCATTCTTACCTTAATGCTGAAACTGGTACTCTTCCCCATTGCATTCAAAACCTACGTTTCACAGGCAAGAATGCGTGTACTGAAACCTGATATTGAAGAGCTCAGTCAAAAGTTTCCAAAAAAGGAAGATGCCATGAAAAAACAGCAGGCTCAGATGGCGTTGTATAAAAAGGCCGGGGTAAATCCAATGGCCGGATGTGTGCCTATGTTGCTTCAATTTCCTTTTCTTATTGCCATGTTCAGGTTCTTCCCAGCTTCCTTTGAACTCAGGCAGGAAGGTTTCCTTTGGGCAGATGACCTTTCTTCATATGACTCGATCCTGGATTTGCCATTTACTATCCCGTTTTATGGCGACCATGTGAGCTTATTCACACTACTAATGGCTGTTTCTACCGTTATTTATACTCACATGAACAGCCAGATGATGAGCACGGGTAATCAGATGCCGGGCATGAAAACTATGTTATATTTTATGCCTGTAATGCTGTTGTTTATCTTCAACAGTTTTGCTTCCGGATTGAGCTATTATTATTTCCTCGCAAACGTAATAACATTCGGGCAGATGTTCGCCTTCCGCTTTATGATTGATGAAGATAAGATCAGAAGAAGAATTGAAGAGAACAAGAAGAAACCGGTAAAAAAATCGAGCTGGCAAAAAAGATTGGAAGACATGGCCAAACAGCAACAGCAGCAACAAAAGAAAAGAAAAAAATAACCCTTCAGAAGTCACTTTGCCGGCTCATTAAGTTAACATGAGCCGGCAATGAAATTCATAATATTATCCTGTAAATAACTCTGTAACTTTTGTCAAAATTTTGAAAAATGGAAAATGCAGCCTTGAATAACATATCACCCATTGACGGAAGATACCAGAAAACCACACAATCATTACAGAAATATTTTAGCGAAGCAGCCCTGATTAAATACCGGGTTTTTGTGGAAACGGAATACTTTATTGCTCTGTGCAGGCAGGGGTTGCCTGAGCTTTCAATTATATCAGAGGAAACCCTTGAAGGATTAAAACGGATATACCAGGATTTTTCGGAAAAAGATGCCCTCAGGGTAAAAGAGATTGAGAGTGTTACCAACCATGACATTAAAGCGGTTGAATATTTTTTGAAGGAGAAATTTGATACCCTGGAACTGGGAAAGTATAAAGAATTTGTGCATTTCGGACTTACATCGCAGGATATTAATAATACAGCCATCCCGCTTTCGCTTAAAGAGGGTATACTGCAGGTTATCGTACCTGAACTTGACCAACTACTGGCCAGGCTGAAAGAAATGTCGAAACAATGGCTTGATGTTCCGATGCTTGCGCACACGCACGGGCAACCTGCATCTCCCACAACGGTTGGAAAAGAAATTTATGTATTCCATTACAGGCTTGAAAGACAAATTAACCAATTACTTGCACTGCCTTTCCCTGCAAAATTTGGTGGGGCCACCGGAAATTTCAATGCCCATAAAGCGGCTTATCCTGATATTGACTGGAACGCTTTTGCTGATTATTTTGTAAATAAAACTCTCAAACTCCAGCGATCGGAAGTAACGACCCAGATTGAACATTATGACTACCTGGCCTCCATATTTGACGGGCTAAAAAGGATTTGTACCATCATCATTGATCTGAACCGCGATGCCTGGTCATATATCTCAATGAATTACTTCAAACAAAAAATAAAGGATGGGGAAGTGGGTTCTTCAGCCATGCCCCATAAAGTAAACCCCATAGACTTTGAAAACTCAGAAGGCAATGCCGGTATAGCCGTAGCCCTTTTTGAACATCTGGCGGCAAAACTTCCCGTATCGCGTTTACAGAGGGACCTTACCGACTCAACTGTACTCAGAAATATTGGTGTTCCGCTGGCACATATGCTCATAACCGTAAAATCAACTCTTCGGGGCCTTGATAAGCTTTTAATCAATGAAGAAGCTATAAACAATGATCTGGAAAACAATTGGATGGTTGTGGCTGAAGCCATTCAAACCGTATTGCGGCGAATAAACTACCCGGAACCTTATGAGAAACTCAAAGAACTTACACGCACGCATCAGGTTGTAAACCGCGAAGTTATTCACAATTTCATTAATTCACTTGAAACAGATCAGGAAATCAGAGATGAATTACTAAAGATCTCACCTTTCAACTATACCGGAATACTGCCAAAAATATAAAGGTACGAAAGGTACGAATGCCAAATATTACATCTCAGGAATGGATAAATACAAAAAAATTCTCAATTATATCTTTCCCTATAAAACCAGGGTATCCCTGAATGTATTCTTCAATTTCCTGAGTGTTGTTTTCAACGTATTTTCAGTTACTATGATCATTCCGGTACTGGGTATATTATTTGAAACCCAGCCACTTGTTACCGAACGCATTCCATTTGAGTTTACTACCGATGCAATACAAAATAATTTTTACTATCTGATCAGTCTTTTAATAATGCGATTTGGCAGTGTACAGACACTTGTTTTTATCGGTTTGTTTGCCATCTTAATGAGCTTTTTCAAAAACACATTCCGATATCTGGCTATGTATCATCTTGCCTGGCTAAGAAACACAGTGGTAAAAGATATCCGCAATGATCTGTACATAAAGTCACTCCATTTGCCACTGGCATATCATTCCAATGAGAAAAAGGGAGATCTGATAAGCAGAATGACAAGTGACGTGCAGCAAATAGAGCACAGTATTATCAGTTCTCTGGAGATGATATTCAGAGAACCCATTACCATACTGGTTTACCTGGTTACTTTACTGCTCATAAGCACTCAACTCACTCTTGTTGTATTTATCCTATTGCCTTTGAGCGGATTAATCATCGGGCGTATAGGAAAGACACTGCGGGCAACAGCATTAAAAGGGCAGAACAAACTGGGAATAATTTTATCGGTGCTGGAAGAAACCCTTTCAGGCATAAGAGTTATAAAGGCCTTTAATGCTGAAAAAAAGATGAAAGATCGTTTTTTTAGTCTGAACAGTTTTTATACCCGTATCATGACCAAAATGTTTCGCAAACATTACCTTGCATCCCCTGTAAGTGAATTCCTGGGTACTGCGGTAGTGGTAATTATCATCTGGTATGGCGGATCGTTGGTTTTGAGTGCTGAAGCGAGCCTTACACCCCAGGGGTTCATTGCATATCTGTTGATTTTTGCACAAATAATCAATCCTGCAAAATCCTTCTCAACGGCATATTACAATGTACTTAAAGGAATGGCCTCAACTGATCGGATTGATGATGTAATGAAAGCTGAGATAAGTATTGATGACCACCCGGGTTCTGTTGAAATAAATGAGTTTTCACATAGCATTGAATTCCGCAAAGTTTGCTTCCGCTACGAGCATGATATGGTGCTTGAAGATATAAATCTTATCATTCCCAAAGGGAAGACTATTGCACTGGTTGGCCAGTCAGGTGCAGGGAAATCAACCCTCGTTGATCTGATACCGAGGTTTTATGATGCCAGTTCGGGCGAAATTCTTGTTGATGGAAAGAACATCAGGGATATACAAATTAAAAGCTTACGCGGACTGATGGGCAACGTGAGCCAGGAGGCTATCCTGTTTAATGATAATTTTTTCAACAATATTGCTTTTGGTGAATACAATATTCCGGAAGAAGATGTTATTCGTGCTGCCAAAATTGCAAATGCACACGAATTCATCGAAAAAACTCCATTGGGTTATTACACCAACATCGGCGACAGGGGTAATAAATTATCGGGTGGGCAAAGGCAAAGACTAAGTATTGCAAGGGCAGTATTAAAAAATCCACCCCTGCTGATACTTGACGAAGCAACATCAGCACTTGACACCGAATCAGAAAAACTGGTGCAGCAAGCATTAAGTAACATTATGAAAAACAGAACATCGGTAGTTATTGCTCATAGGCTTTCAACCGTTATTAACGCTGATCTTATCTGTGTGATACATGAAGGAAAAATCGTTGAGCGAGGCAGCCATGATGAATTAATTCAAAAAAACGGCTATTATAAAAAACTTCACGGTCTGCAAATGTTTGCTGAATAAGTGGGCTATGTGATATAAGAATTGTTTAATTTTGCCGTTGCCTATAAACAGAAAATAATTATACACAACAATCAAAACTTTCTAAGATGGATTTAAGCAAGATTTTGGCAATTTCGGGAAAAAGCGGACTCTTTAAGATCATTAGCCAGACACGGGGAGGTCTTATAGTTGAATCCTTAAGTGATGGCAAGAAAATGCCTGTATTTGCAGCACACCGCTCTTCTGTACTGGATGATATAAGCATGTTTACCTACACTGAAGATGTTCCGTTAAAGAAAGTATTATGGAGCATTTACCAGAAAGAAGACGGTAAGGAAATCAGTATTGATATCAAATCGGACGAAAATGTACTGTTTGATTATTTCGAAAGCGTTCTGCCTGAGTTTGACCGCGACAGGGTATACGCTTCCGATATCAAAAAAGTACTTGCCTGGTATAATCAGCTTCTTGAGCACGACATGATCAGCGAACCCGAAGAAGATGAAGAGGAAAAAGAAGAATCAATCAATGAAGAAGGGAAAGAAGCCAAAACGGAAAAGATAGAAGAAAAGAAAACCCCAAAAAAGCCTGTTGCTCAGAAAAAGGTTGAAGCATCTAAAAAAGCTGGGAAAGCTGAGGGGGCAAAAAAAACTCCAACTATAAGAAAAACGAAAAAAGGCTAATCAACTTTTAGCTTTTAAAAAAATAAGAAAAGCTGTATGTACAGATTCCTGATACGCCCTTTGCTGTTTTTGTTTCCACCGGAAACAGTTCATCATTGGGTTGTTAGTGGTCTTCATACAGCTTTTAGCATCCCGGGTATTAAAAACCTGGTTCGAAAAATCTACAAAATTGATGATCCGGGGCTGGAAACCGAGCTTTTTGGGATCAGATTCCCTAATAAGATTGGCATGGCAGCCGGTTTCGATAAGCAAGCAAACATCTATAACCACCTGTCAGCTTTTGGTTTTGGCCATGTTGAAATAGGTACCGTTAACCCTCTACCCCAGCCCGGAAATCCAAAACCCAGACTTTTCAGACTGAAAAAAGACAAAGCACTCATAAATCGCATGGGCTTCAATAACCCGGGTGTAGATGTTTTTGTGCATAACCTGAAAAGAAACAAACCTGAAATAATTATCGGTGGAAATATCGGGAAAAATACGCTTACACCCAACGACGAAGCTATAGATGACTATTTGTTTTGCTTTCAGAAGCTTTTTGACCTTGTCGATTATTTTGTTATCAACGTCAGCTGCCCCAATATTGAAGGATTAAGCAAGCTGCAGGATAAGGACGAACTGATACAAATCATTGAAAAGATCAATGCTGACAATAACCTAAGACCCAAACGTAAACCCGTTCTGCTTAAGATTGCCCCTGACCTGAATGATGAACAACTGGATGATGTTTTATTCATAGTTGAAAAAACAAATATTGATGGAATTATAGCCACCAATACCACCACCACGCGTGACCCGCTAACTACCGATGCCCGTATTATTGAAAAAATCGGTAAAGGTGGATTAAGCGGTAAACCCCTCAGGAAGAAAGCAACAGAAACCATAAGGTATCTCGTACAAAAATCAGATGGGAAAATTCCGGTTATTGGGGTGGGCGGAATTATGAACCCTGAAGATGCCATTGAAAAGCTCAATGCCGGAGCAAGCCTTATACAAGTTTATACCGGTTTTATTTACTACGGTCCCGCATTGGTTCGCAATATTAACATGAAACTACTTAAGAAAAGCTCATCAAACTGATATTTTTATCTTTCTTTTTCATATATTTAAAAAAGCTTAAACCGTCTGTTTTCAAACAATTAGCTGTACTTTTTTGTCGTTCTTCTGAACAACATTTATATATGCTAAAATACATTCTTGTAATACTTACACTTTTATTCCCGGGATTCAATACTTCAGGAAAATCGATAGCATTTGAAGATACTTTGCAGGGGTTCAGGTTTGATCGAAACCAAAGATCAGTCAGAATTCCTGCAAAAATCAGAAACAACCTGGTAGTTATACCCATACAAATAAACGATTCTCCTCCACTGACTTTTATCCTTGATACCGGGGTAAATACCACTATACTCACAGAGCCTGCAATTGCCAATTTTTTTGGTTTCCCCATAGATGAGGTTGTTTATGTGCTGGGACTAGGCAATGAAGGTATTGTTGAAGCGGGAATGTCGAAAGGACTTACATTTAAAATGCGAGGCATAACGGGTTATAACATGGATCTGATTATAATACCCGAAGGCGTACTTACTTTTTCAGAATATTTTGGGTTCCCGGTGCATGGAATCATTGGGAATGACTTTTTCAAAAAGTTTCCAGTAAGGATCAATTACCGGGCTAACACCGTAATGATTTACCGGGAACCTACTTACAGAATTCGCCGCCGAAGTCATGTTATACCGATTGAATTTGAAAATAACAAGCCTTATATTGACGTATTTATTAAGGGTGACAATACAACCAAACAAGACACTCTGCAATTGCTGTTAGATATGGGTGCTTCTAATCCGGTTTTTCTTAACAGCACCTATAAAGACTTTACTGAAGAGCGAATACCATCTTACCTTGGCAAGGGTTTAAGTGGTGAACTGAAAGGCGAAATGGGCCGGCTGCAAAGAATCTCTATCGGAGAGATTGATATTGAAGAGCCACTTGTGGCCTACCCCAGTTACGATTTCATGCAAACATCAAATATCAGCTTTCAATGGGAAGGAATTCTTGGGGCAGAGATATTGAGACGTTTCCATGTAATTATTGACTATCAATCCTCAAGTCTGATACTGCGTAAAAACCATGATTTTAATAAAGATTTCCGCTCCAACCTGAGTGGAATGGATATCATAGCCCAAGGTATCAGATTTAATGAGTTTGTGGTAAACCATGTAAGAATAAATTCTGTCGCTTTTGAAGCGGGTATTAAAGCAGGAGATAAACTATTATCGGTTAACAGAGATCAACTTAGCAGGATGACCATCGATGAAGTGATTGGCCTTTTTAATCAATCACCTGGAACAGTACTTCATTTGCAGCTCCAGCGAGATAACCATATTTATCAGCAAACCATACGCCTGAGAGAAGATATTTAATAATAATTTCCCTGAACCCTTTCAGCTTTTTTTTGAATTACACTTACCGTTTGCTTATCAGACTTATTCTCTGAATAGTAATTTTCTGTCTCTTTCAGCCGCTTGCTGCACCCAGCTCTCAGGTATAATTTGCCAGTTGTTTCCTGCTTGCGGGTTGATACTGCTGTATTGCTTCATGTATTCAGCAATGTGACTTCGCAGGTCTTTTTCAGAAACCCATTTTATGCGGCTTTCCAGTTCATGATGGCTAATTCCGGCACCTTCGGTAATGTGCCCGCCTCCGCCACTTCCACGATAAGAGTTTATGGCCACTGTATACAAACCATCAGAATCAAAGGGATTGCCATCTGACAATGATTTTATGGTAATCCGGTTACCGGGCTTTTGTGAAACATCAACCACGTAATGTATACCCGATGCCGAGTCAAAATTATAAAAGGCGTTGGCCAGTCGTATTGATTCATAAACAGACGATCGTCCGCGTGATTCATCTCTGAAAAGCAAAAGATGATCATCAGGTCCCTGCATGGTATTCAACCATAAGCCATATGAATATTCCAGAAAATTCTTTATTTCTGAGCCGGTCAGTTCCATTTTATATAAATAATTCTCAAACGGATACAAATTGAACATGTCGCGCATATGAACCACTCCTTCTTCAAGGGTAGCATTAAAAGATAAGGGAGCTGCAAATGAAATATCGGCATCAGTTAATTCAAGTTGAATGGAGTGAATAAAATCAGTAAAGGCAGAATTGCCCCAGTAGCTATCACGCGAATAAAGATCATTCTGTAAAACTGTAAGTGGCTGACTAACATAATTGAAAACAGCCTGTTGCTCGTCAGAAAACTTTTTCATAAACTCGGGGCAAGGCTCATATTCAGCCATTTCAACAATATTTCCACCCTTGCCGGTCAGTTTATAACCTTCCTGTGCAGATCCTTCGAATAACAGATCAACCACTGCTGCTGACCTTGCAAAAGACCTGCCTGCGATCATAAGAACATCATTGCCAACCGAATTCTTAAAGCTTACGTTTCTTTCCCGGTGGTCATGGGCAGTAAAAATTACATCAAACCCAGGAACATACTTCCCTACATACATTGCGGCATTTTCAAGGTAAATCTCATCACCGGCGTAATCCACATCTGGTCCGGCTCCACTGTGAAACAATCCTATAACAATATCAGGATTTTCATGTTTGTGAATATGCTCCATCCAATAAGAAGCAGCAGCATACATTCCTGTAAATTCAAGGCTTTCCCATAATTTTCGGGGTAACCAGTC